>NZ_JAYMEI010000060.1:0-528 GCF_037029365.1 Leeuwenhoekiella sp. CH_XMU1409-2
AGATCTGCTGAATTCTTACTAAAATGTATATTGATAAGGGTTGGAAAGGCCGAAGTATTATACATCCCTGCACCGTGGTTATTTCCTACAGATGTGTCATCAATACGCGCCACACCTGAACCATTTGCATTTCCCAGCGTGATATCGAACCCCTCAATTAGCGCAGCCGTACTAAGGTTTTTTGTCACCACTACATGATAGCTATTGTCCTCTTTATCATCAGGCACACCGATGTCTCCACTTAAGCGTGTTGGATTAGAAAAATCCTGCGTATCAGTTCCTACCACAAAACTGCCTTTTAGCTGAATATCCTTATGGATTAAAAAATATTTTGCCCTTGGATTATCACATCCGGAGGTACACAATCGTGCCGTTGAGGGATAGAAGGTTTGCCCACCGGCAATCCTTATTTCCCCTCTAAAGTTACAGGTTTCCTGTAGGGCTAAGGCACTTTCTAGACGTGTAAAAGCATTGCTCCAATCACTTCCATCATTATTTCCTGTAGCAGAGGCACGGTCTAAATTAGTC
>NZ_JAYMEI010000061.1:0-507 GCF_037029365.1 Leeuwenhoekiella sp. CH_XMU1409-2
ACCATGAAATTAAAACACAACTGTAAATTAAGTATAACCCGTATGTTAGCTTTTTGCTAACTTGTGCAACAGGCACAATGTGTATAAGTAATAGCGGTTTAAGTGATAAAACGAAAGATTAAATATAAAGCAAAGGTCAGTGCTAAACTGAAAAGTTAGTGAGTAGAAATCCGCTACTACTCATACACGAGACCGTTGGTAGTAATTTGAAAAATGACAATTAAAATACAAGAATATAGAAGATTGAATATCAAACTATTAAATACGAATTTAAGAGAAATAATCTTGTTTTGTTTTTTGATATATGGACTAGCAATTTTTCAGGACTATCTTTTTTCAAGATTTAAATCAACTGGATTTTATTGGTCGGACACAATGCTTTATAATATTTATTGGCTATTTTTTATTCCATTTATAAAACTTGCTAAATTGTAAGCTTCCCCAGACTAGAACTGCTTAATTTTCCAAAACTGGTTTAAAATTATTGTTATTCATTCTCTTGGGGCT
>NZ_JAYMEI010000062.1:0-503 GCF_037029365.1 Leeuwenhoekiella sp. CH_XMU1409-2
CCAAAAGAGATTAGACTTTCCGTAGGCAACTATTTGGTTGAAAATATTCTTAGCTATTCTAAAAATGAAGAAATTAATTCGTGGTTGAAATACCCAAAGTTTCGTTTAGTTTCTCAAGTATTCATTATTTGCAAATCCTTTCAATATGGTATTCCTATAAATTACGACATCAATTCTATTGCCGTTCGCTTAGTAAATGTATTGCTAAGAATTCAAACTGAATTCAAAGAGAATTTCAAGCAGTTAATTATACAGTTTTGTGGAATATTAGCATATCACAAAATTGATAGAGAGACTATACTTGGTATTTTGGCAGAAATAAAAACCAAGCAATTAGAAAGGATTCCATATTTCTACAATAGTTTTTCTGATAAAAATGAAGAAAAGGTAATGAGCAACTTTTTGACTAAGGAAACTCTAATACTTTCACTAGATGAAGAAGAAGCCGATTTAGAAAATTTCTACCCAGAGAAGTTTAATGATATAGATGAGATTAAAGATTA
>NZ_JAYMEI010000006.1:0-270329 GCF_037029365.1 Leeuwenhoekiella sp. CH_XMU1409-2
TAAAAAGAAAAACCGCTTAAAAGCGGCTTATTTATGTTCATAATATTGCGTTTTACAGTCTTGTGCAACGGTCACCAGTGTTTTAGTGCGTTTTTTTCTTCAATTATAAACCTATATTTTTCCTGTATTTCTTCGTCTGTTAAATTGTTTTCTAATTTTTCTTTATCAACTATTTCGGCGAAAATAGAATTTAAGTAAGAAGCCACACTCACATAATCCTGATATGTAGAATTAGACGAAAACTCCAAAAGAAGAACAAACTTTTCATTAAATTCTGCATATGTTTTCAAATCAGATATCTTATTAGAATTTAAATCTGTCAGTTGAAATTCATTTACACTTACATTTAGATTCAACACTTTATTTTCTAAAAAGTAAGGCTCTAATTCCGAATAATAATTTGGTGCTCCTTTTCCTTTTAATCGGTCCACTATATATTCCGAGTCATTTTGAATATATGGTGGTAATATAATTCTTAAATCTTTTTCCCCTTTCAAGTCAAGCACAAATGATTGCTTAAATGCCTTACGAAATTCCTTTGTTATTTTTTGGAAAGTTTGATATGGCAAATCTTGGTCAAGTGACAAAACAATTTTTGGATAATCATGATGGCGTCTTTTAAATCGAAGGGAATCAATTCTGCTGTGCAAAGTTGAATCTAATTCTGTGGTTAATGTATCATCATCAATAATTCTAAATTCTGATTCGGTAACTTGGTCAACATAGATTAGATAGTCAGATAAGTTTTCTTTTATCGAATAATTTGTATAATCAGATTGAGGAAGATTGATTTGATTTCTATTTTTTGAACAAGAAATAGAAACTAAAATTAGCAATATGAATCTTAAAAGTCTCATTTTTTTCCAAATACACTACAACTGTTTTTAATCGCGTTGTTTTTGTCTGAAATCAGGAAAACCACGCTCATCCCATTTTAGGATACGCGCACGAGTATGTCTGTTGAAGTCGTATAAGGAGTTCCCACGGATCTTCTCGTAAACACGGGCGTGATAGATCATCACATCGGTTTCACCATCTTCTGCTTTGGTAAACGAGTTATGCCCGGGACCAAAACGCCTGGCTTCAGCATTCGTTGCAAAGACAGGAGTTTCTGATTTGTTCCAGGAAGCTTCGTCCATCAGGTCGGCGTTCTCATCTGCCCACAATAAACCTACCGCATAGTTTTTATCGGTAGCACTTGCAGAATAGGTAACAAAGATCTTTCCGTCATGTTTGATCACTGCGGCACCTTCATTTACTTTATAGCCTATACGCTCCCAGTCAAATTCAGGATCGCTGATCACGATCTCCGGACCGGTCAAGGTTGTAGGATTTTCCATTTCAGACATCACCAATGAAGTATTCTCGCCTTCACGCACATTCTGTGCCCAAATGAGATACCTTTTCCCACGGTGTTCAAAAGTGGTGGCATCAAGTGAGAAAGAGTCGCGCTCGGTAGCGATCTGCCCCTCTTCTACCCATTCGCCTTGTGTAGGATCTGCAGCATCGGTAGAAAGCACAAACATTCTAATATTCCATACATTCTCTGCTTCTCCGGCAGCAAAATACACATACCATTTGCCGTCGATCTTATGAAGCTCAGGAGCCCAGATATGATGTCCCATTTTACCAGTTTCGTGTTTCGTCCAGATCACTTGTGGTTCGGCAGTGCCTAGACCGTTAATGCTATCGGACTTTCTGATCTCAATACGGTCATATTCGGGAGCGGTGGCAATAAAATAGTAAGTCCCGTCATCATCTTTATACACCCAGGGATCGGCCCGCTGACCAACAATAGGGTTGTTATAAGGCATTTCTGCACAGGCTTCTGCCTCGGTTTGTGAAGCCTCGCTTGCAACAGACTCCTGAGTTTGTTTACAGGAAACCGCGACAAGCGCAAGTACTCCTAAACTTAGCGTATAAATAGATCTCATAGATTGAAAAATTAAAAGTGTCTAATTCACATTTAACTTACAAGTATACGAAATCCTTTTCTTAAAAAGTAGACAGGCTTTTTGAGTCTTATTCCGATTGAAGCATGTGCACATCGGCAACAGTCCTAAAACCGCTATGATCTGTTGCAGAATCAGGCGCCTGCCCCATTCGTGCAGAAATACGATAACTGGCACAATACGAGTCGTCACATAAAAACGAACCTCCCTTGATCACTTTCTCGGCTTGATAGGGATTTTCAGGATTATAACTCGCTGCAGGCCCTTGCGGATTTACAGTTGTATTCCCTGCTATCTCCTGATAATAGCGCGTAGAAAACCAGTCTTGAGTGAGTTCCCATACATTACCAGACATGTCATAGATCCCAATGGAGTTGGGATCAAAAGAAGCTACAGGAGCCACATAGGCAAAGCCATCTTCGTTGGTGTTTTTGGTAGGAAAAGTTCCTTGCCAAGTATTGGCTTTTGTAGGTAGCGCACGATCATCATCTCCCCAGGTGTAAACCCCTCCGGGCATTTGTCCGTGCGCGGCAGCTTCCCATTCGGTTTCGGTAGGCAGGCGACGCTTGGCCCATTTGCAATAGGCTAAGGCATCTTCATAACTGATGTGTACAACAGGGTAATCGTCTTTCCCTTCAATACTACTTCCCGGTCCTTGCGGATGTTTCCAGTTGGCCCCTATTTTCCACTCCCACCACTGCGTGTAATCATTAAGGTCGCGTACACCTTGTACACTGCGGTCAAAGATCAGTGATCCGGGTTGCAATACACTATCGGCGGGCTTTGGTGTTCCGGGAGGTACGTTCTTTTTCAGTTCTTCCCAGTCTACCGGGCGCTCCGCAAGCGTTACATAACCGGTAGCCTCAACAAAGGCTTTAAACTGCGCATTGGTCACTTCGGTGATATCTATAAAAAAACCATCTACCGCTACCGGATGTGCCGGTTTTTCCCTTGGCAATGCAAAGGAGTCTCCGGGTCGTGCACCTTGTGTAAATTCGATGCCTGAAACCCATACCATTCCTTCCGGGGTCGCAATACTATCGGGCTGCGCTACCAAAAGTTGATGCGCTTCTTGTTGAACTTCTTTTGAGGTAGTCGACGTTTTTATCTTATCGCTTGCCCGCTCTTTACAGGAAAGTACGAGAACTGTTGTGGCCAGCACAATACAAGCGCTTGTTTTGAGGTCTTTCATAGCCATCAAAAATACAAGTTTTTGAAGATTCTGATTCCTCATTTGCATCGGTAAAGGTTTCATTATTGTTTTAAAACAAAGGTATTTTGTCCTTTTTGGCGATCTATGGAAAATAATGTACTGATGAGTCCTAAGTGAGAGAAGCCCTGCGGAAAGTTCCCCAATTGGGCGCCAGACGGACTCAATTCTTCTGCAAACAAGTTGAGATGGTTACTGTAACTCATCAACTTCTGAAAATACCGCTCTGCTTTTTCAACTTCGCCACCCCGGGATAAACATTCGATATACCAGAACGAACCGATGGTAAATGATCCTTCAACAGCTTCGTCTTTATTCGGAATGCTGTCGTGCAGGTTTCGATACACCAGTACATCGTCTACAATGAGTTGGTCTTCGATAACCTTCATCGTTTTGACCCAACGCTTGTCATACGGACTGATGAACTTCATCAGCGGCATCATCAGTAAAGAAGAGTCTACGGTTTTGGCACCTTTAAAGTGTACATAACTTTGCAGTTCCTCATCCCAGAAATTATCATAAATATCCTGAAAGATCAGGTTTCTATTCTTGATCCATTGGCTTACATCTGTTGGTAAGGATCGCTTACGAACGAGTCGTATCGCCCTGTCTAAAGCTACCCAACACATCAATCTTGAAAACAGATAGTGTCGCTTGACTTCACGTACCTCCCAGATCCCGTGATCGGGGTTTTCCCAGTTCTTACATACAAAATCGATCAGTTTCTCTACATTTCTCCAGAAAGAATACATCACGTTCTGTCCGTATTTATCAAAGAGGTAGATGGTATCCATCAATTCGCCAAACACATCCAGTTGCAACTGCCCCGTTGCGGCATTTCCTATACGTACCGGTTGTGATCGTTTATAGCCTTCAAGATCCAGCTCCTCTTCTTCCAGATCGCGACTGCCGTCGATACGGTACATAATCTGCAACTCCACATCTCCATTGATATCGGAATCGATAAGATCATAGATCCACTTCATAAAATGCGAGGCCTCTTCTATAAAACCTAAGCGCATAAAAGCATACATGGTAAAAGCGGCATCCCGTACCCAGGCGTACCGGTAATCCCAATTCTTATCTCCGCCTATCTTCTCGGGCAAAGCGTAGGTGGGCGCAGCTACTGTAGAACCATATTTGGCACTGGTCATCAGTTTTAAGGTGATCGCAGAGCATTTCATATGCTCGGCAAAATCACCGGTGTACTTGCAGGTTTTGATCCATTGATGCCAGAAGTGAATGGTATCCTGCAGTTTGGTATTTAGTTCTTCAAACTGCTCGGCAATAGGAGCTTCAGGCTGTTCCTCTTTTGCCGCTTCAATGATAAAAAAGGCATCTTGTCCTTCTTCCAGACTAAACTGCTCCACCAGCGTTTCCTCTTCAACAATAGCCATGCTACTGCGCACTTTGAGCCCTTCAGGATGCGCTTCATTCTTAAAGATCACCGTGTGCGCGTCTACATATTCGATTTGCGTGTCTACCTTCCCATAATCGATCAAAACTTTCAGGACCAGATCAAAGGAAAGGCTTCCACGTATCAAGCTGATCTTACGCACCAGCTGATTGCGCTCCGGTTTTCCGTCGGACTTCATCGGCATAAAATCGGTAAACTCTACGTTGTAAGCCTCTGATAAAAACCGTGTGGTGAGCACAGCCGTATCTAAAATATATTCCTGAAAACATTTGTCATAAGGCGCTTGCGGACGCGTATGAAAACTTCCTCCTTTATTTTGGTCAAGAAGCGCTGCAAAAACCGAATGGGAATCATACTCCGGGAAACTCATAAAATCAATACTGCCCTCCCGCTGGATCAACGCACAGGTTTGACAATTTCCTATTACACCATAACTTTCTATACCGGGATAACCGCTTGCCTCTTTCATTGAATTTTTAATACGTTTTAATTAGTTGGATGTGTTCTCAATCTGAAAAATTACTGATAAACACAGGGCTTTTTATTAAAATAAAGGTAAAACTTGAGTCTTAGATTCCTTCGAAGCTTTTTTGCCTGTAAAACAGTTCTTTTTAAACCAACTTTAATACAACTTTAGCAGGCTGCATCGGGGTTTAGCGTTTCCTAAAAGCACAAAAAAGGCTACATTTGATATTCACTCCTTTTTTATGACGCACGAATTCCGCACCCTGATCACAACGGCTTTTACCTATAACCAACAGCAACAGGCTTGTGTTATGGCGAGTGTCGTCGCTCTTGACGGCTCCTCCTACCGCAAACCGGGCGTACGTATGTTGATCGCAGCAAACGGAACGATGACCGGAGCGGTAAGCGGCGGCTGCGTAGAAAAGGAAGTGCTTTTTCAGGCGCAGGAGGTCTTCGAAACAGGAAACCCCAAAATGATGACCTACGACGGCAGATACCGTCTGGGCTGTGAAGGTATTCTCTACATCCTGATCGAACCCTTGGTGGTTACCGAAGCGCTGTACAACCAACTCACCACTGCTTTTGAGCAACGTACTCCAATACAAATTTGCGCGTATTACAGCCGCGATATTGAAGCAACCCATCACTATTTGGGTTCACAGGTGCAGCTTGCAGCGGGAGCTCCCCTCCTTTTGAACGGGGAAGAAACGCAAACCACTCCTGCCGAAAATACTTTGGAATTTAAGCAACAGCTACCTCCTATTTTTCAGTTATTCCTTTTTGGTGCGGAACATGATGCTGTGCAATTAGGTATTCAGGCTTCACAACTGGGTTGGGACGTGACAGTGATCGCATCTCCAAAAGACCCCAAGACCGAAGCCAATTTCCCCGGAGTAAAGAGCGTACTGCATCTGTTACCGGAAGAAGCTCACCAACTCGTCATCGACGAAGAATCGGCGGTGGTATTGATGAATCACAATTATGCGACCGACCTTAACTTTCTGGTGAACATCTATGATAAACAGCCACAGTATATTGGGATTTTGGGCAGTTCTAAACGCAGGGAAAAGTTGTTTAACGAACTCATAGACTACAAGCCCGATCTGGATGCTGAAGTGCTTGACCGCATTTACGGACCGGCAGGTATTGATATCGGAGCCATCACGCCGCAGGAAATTGCACTGTCTGTACTTGCGGAACTACTAGCGGTTACCCGCAAACGCGACGTCCCTTCCTTGCGCGATAAGTTGGGAAGTATTCACAAAGAAGCCTGATCTAAGACCTGCACGCGTAAACTAACATAAGTCAAACCTCAGCGTATAATAGCCTTGGGCGCAAGCTTTAAAACTGCTTTAGTGTAAGCCTGTTATACTTGCACTGAAGATTTTTTGGTCATAAGCCAAACCTTAGCAATTTATCGCCTTGGGCGCAGCCCACAAAAAACGTCCTGTAGTTGTATCAACCACAGGACGCTGAATTTATAATGCAGAAGCTGTTACGCCGCGCTTTCTTATTTTAGAATCATTTTCTCAGGGGTGAGCGGCAACTCACGCATACGCTTACCGGTTGCGTTAAAGACTGCATTGGCAATAGAAGCCGCAACACTGGTGATACCCAGTTCGCCAATTCCCTTGATGCCCATTTTGTTGGCGATCTTATCCTCTTCAGGAAGGTAGATCACATCAATATTGGCCATATCCAGATTAACAGGAACGTGGTAGTCTGCAAACGACCGCGTAATAAAGTTTCCGTAGTTGGGTTCTACTTCAGTGCGTTCTGCAATCGCCATCCCGGCTCCCATCGCACACCCCCCAATGATCTGACCAAAAGCGGTCTTTGGGTTCAGGATCTTTCCGCAGCTGGCCACATTAAGCATACGCTTGATGCGAAATACACCCGTATCTTTATCTACCCAAACCTCGGTAAAGTTGGCACCAAACGAAAACACGCTGTGCGCCTTATATTCTTCATCAGGCTCAGCCGTTCCTTCCGCTTCCAGCGTATTCAAGTTACTCGCTTGCATCAGCGCTGCCGTCGAAGTCGCATCTGTAGCACCTGCTACAGCTTTTAGATCCTTCATCGCTTGTTCGCAGGCTGCACGAGCTCCGTTAGCAAAAGAAGCTGCACCCCAGGATCCTCCGGAACCGGGTGTAACCGGATATTCAGAATCACCTAGTTCTACATCTACCTGCGCTACAGGAATGTCTAAATATTCTGAAACCGTCTGTGCCAGAATGGTATAACTTCCTGTACCAATATCGGTCGCATCCATTTGCAAGGTGGCATACACCTCGTTGCTTTTCAATTCTAAAATCACTTTAGCCGAAGTCTTCATAAACGGAGCGCGACGCGATGCACCGCTTACCCCGTAGCCTACCAGCCAATTGCCTTCAGATTTCGTTCCGGGAGTTTTAGGACGATGCTCCCAACCAAATTCTTTAGCGCCCAGCCGCAAACATTCATTCAGCAAACGGGAAGAAAAGGGTTTGTCGTTACTTGGGTCTACCTGCGTATCGTTCTTGATTCTAAATTCTACAGGATCCATATTCAGTTTATACGCCATCTCATCCATCGCCGATTCTAAAGCAAAACTACCGGTAGCTTCCCCGGGAGCACGCATCGCAAAAGGCGTTTGTAGATTCATCGGCATCAAGCGGTGGGTTACGCTGTTGTTGGGTGTTTTGTAAAGCATTTTGGTCACCGTACCACAAGATTCCTGATACTGCTCATAAGTTGAGGTATGCGATAAAGTATCGTGAGATAAAGCAGTAAGGGTACCATCTTTTTTAGCCCCTATTTGAATGCGCTGCTCATTACGCTGACGTAAATTGGTATTGGTAAACATCTGCGTACGCGTTACAGTGAACTGTACGGGACGCCCTACAGCTTTAGAAGCCATCAAGGCCAGAATCACATGCTGTTTTGCAGCCAACTTAGAACCAAAGCCGCCCCCTACATAAGGCGACATCACGCGTACGTTCTTTTTATCGATCTTAAAGGTATCTGCGATCGTCTTTGCCGCGTTGTCTATCATTTGCTGACTCGCATAGGCTTGTACGTTACCGTTGTTCCACGAACCGATAAGCGCGTGCAATTCCATAGGATGATGGTGCTCAATGGGTGTTACGTAGGTCTCATCAAGGGTAACGTCTGCTTCTTCAAGTCCGCTAGCCACATCTCCCCGGGAATAATCTGACTGCTCCGTGGGTTTATAGGCTTTAGGTTTTGATGCTTCAAAATCAATATCCGGTGTGGCTTCTTCGTAGGTATACTTTACAAGTCGGGCTGCATATTGCGCCTGCTCAAAAGTTTCAGCAACCACCATTCCTACATACTCTCCGTAGTAATGCACTTCGTTACTCTGCAATACCGGTTGAATACTGGTGGTAGATAAGGGATGTAAGTCTTTCTCGTACTGCGCGAGCTTTTCAGCATTCTTAAAAGTGATCACGGCGAGCACCCCTTTTTGGGCTTCCGCTTCCGAAGTATCTAACGCAGTAATGCGTCCTCTAGCGATCGTACTGTTGATGCCTTGCGCATAGACCAGATCCTTGACGTTGAACTCGGAGGCATATTTTGCCATTCCGGTCACTTTAAGTTTTCCTTCCACACGGTTGATCGGGTTTCCGGTTCCTTTTGATGTATATGAATTCATAATGTTGTGTATTGATTAGGCCTTTTTAGCATAGGCTTGTTCCAAAGCACGCACGATGGCTTTGCTTCCCATAGGTACTTTGTATTCATTGTGGGCGAGCGTTTGAGCATCTTCTAATGCCAGACGTGCTGCTTCCTCAAAGTGCGCAGCAGTTGGTTTTTTCCCGATGAGATACGCTTCTGCATTGGTAAGCTTCCACGGTTTGTGAGCTACACCTCCCATCGCCAGACCGGCATCGGTGATGATTCCTCCTCGTATTTTCAGCCCTGCTGCTACAGAGATCAAGGCAAAGGCGTAACTACTACGCTCCCGAATTTTCAAATAATGGTAATGCTCGGTAAACTGCGGTTTAGGCAGATCGATCGCAGTGATCAACTCCCCCGGCTCCAGGGTATTGTCTTTTTCAGGAGACGAACCCGGCAGGCGGTGAAAATCGGTAAAATCTATAGTGCGTTCGCTTCCGTCAGGGGCTTGTACCGTTAAGGTAGCCTCGAGTGCAGCCAGCGCCACACACATATCAGAAGGATGGGTCGCCACACAGCTTTTACTCCATCCAAAAATGGCGTGCTTGGCATTAGCGCCTTCCAGCGCGCCACAACCGCTTCCCGGTTCGCGTTTGTTACACGGCATCGAAGTTTCAAAGAAATACGGGCAACGGGTGCGCTGCAACAGGTTACCACCGTTGGTCGCCATATTGCGAATTTGTGCCGTGGCTGCAGAAAGCATCGCCATAGACAGTAAGGGATAGTTTTTACGGATCTCCGGAGCATTGGCTGTAGCCGAATTGCTCTTTGCCGCGCCCAGTGTATATCCACCGGCGGCATTGGCGGTGATGCGATCATTGTCCAGATCGGCCACCTCAATAAGGTGTTCGGGGCGTTCTACATCTTCCTTCATCAGATCAACGAGGTTGGTTCCCCCGCCCAGGTATTTGGCTTCTTCCCGTTCTTGTATCGCCGTCAGGGCTTCTTGGCGTGTTTTGGCTGCTATATAATTAAATGGTCTCATAGTTGGTTTATTGGTTATCGCCTGCTGCTTTAAGTTCGTCTACACTCGCGAAGCGCCATTTCGGTTGCTCCTCAACCCCACTTTGCACTTCTTTCACAGCCTGTACAATGTTGTTATAAGCCCCACAACGGCAGATATTACCAGACATACGCTCTCTGATCTCTTCTTCGCAAAGGTCTAGGTTCGTGGTCACTTTTGTAAAATCTCTGGTAACATAACTGGCCTCTCCTTGTTTAGCCTCATCTAATAAAGCTACAGACGAACACAATTGTCCCGGGGTGCAATACCCGCATTGAAAACCATCGTGTTTTAAAAAGGCTTCCTGCATCGGGTGCAAGCCTGCGCCATCGGCTAGGCCTTCAACGGTGGTGATCTTTTTGTCTTTACAGGTAGCGGCAAGGGTAAGGCAAGAAAGTTTACGTTTCCCATCAATCATCACCGTACACGCACCACATTGCCCGTGATCGCATCCTTTTTTGGTTCCCGTGAGTTGCAGGTGTTCGCGCAAGGCATCAAGCAACGAGGTACGCGAATCTAGTGTTAAAGGTTTAACATTTCCGTTGACGTGAAGCTTGACTTCCACTTCGTTTAAAAGGGCCTCCAGATCGTCTTTTAAGGTGTCTGGAGTCGTTTGTGCTAAGAGTCCGGAAGAGAAATACGGCGATGCCATAACACTCATACTGGCGGCTGAGATCTGTCCCAGGAACTTACGCCGCGAGTCGCCAAAAATCCCCAGACAGTCCAGCACTTTCGCTTCATCCTCAGTGAGTTGCTGTTCCTGAAGCGGTTGCTGATGCTTACTTGTTTTCATGATGTAGTATTGAAGTTTTTTGTTTGTGTTTACCGCTACGCCTGCCCTTTTGTGTGTTGAAATCCGGCAAACCGAAATACAGCATAACACCTGTGGCCTCAAGTTACCCAATCGCAAACCACGAGAAGCCCCGTGAATCCTAAATCTCTCTTAAGAACTTCCCTATGAATTCATAAACTTTTTTCAGAGACGAATCAACAGTTGGCAGTGGCAGTTTTCAGTTTTCGGTTTACAGTTTGCTGTTTGCTGTTTGCTGTTTGCTGTTTGTGGTTTACGGTTTTCAGTGTTGAATACCCATACCCGAAGGGCTATACGAAAAAGCAGTTTTTGAGCGCATTTGTCATTTCGAGCGCAGTCGAGAAATCGCATCTGGTACGCACTTCATCAAAAGCCCTCATCCCCAGCCCTTCTCCTCCCGAAACTTCGGGAGAGAAGGGAGTTAGCTTGTTGTGTGATCTCTCCTAACGTCGAGATGACTGAGCATTTTCATACCCGACGGATTACACGAATCCAAAATTCCCTTGGTTCAGAATAGCTGCGGGAAGCTTTGGATTAAGTCGGTAATAGTAGTTTTCAGTCTTCAGTTTATGGTTTGCGGTTTTCTGTTTGCAGTATTGAATACGCATATCCTGAGGGTTACACGAAAAAGCAGTTTTTGAGCGCATTTGTCATTTCGAGCGCAGTCGAGAAATCGCATCTGGTGCGCACTTCATCAAAAGCCCTCATCTCCAGCCCTTCTCCTCCCGAAGCTTCGGGAGAGAAGGGAGTTAGCTTGTTGTGTGATCTCTCCTAACGTCGAGATGACTGAGCATTTTCATACCCGAAGGGTTACACAAATTCAAAATCCCTTGGTTCAGAATAGCTGCAGGAAGCTCTGGATTAAGTCGGTAGTAGCAGTTTGCGGTTTGCGGTTTGCGGTTTGTGGTTTTCTGTTTGCAGTATTGAATACGCATACCCTAAGGGTTACACGAAAAAGCAGTTTTTGAGCGCATTTGTCATTTCGAGCGCAGTCGAGAAATCGCATCTGGTGCGCACTTCATCAAAAGCCCTCATCCCCAGCCCTTCTCCTCCCGAAACTTCGGAAGAGAAGGGAGCTAGCTTGTTGTGTGATCTCTCCTAACGTCGAGATGACTGAGCATTTTCATACCCGAAGGGTTACACGAATTCAAAATTCCCTTGTTTCAGAATAGCTGCGAGAAGCTCTGGATAAAGTCGGCAGTAGCAGTTTTCAGTCTTCAGTTTACCGTTTTCTGTAATAAATATCCATACCCGAAGGGTTACATGAAAAAGCAGTTTTTGAGCGCATTTGTCATTTCGAGCGCAGTCGAGAAATCGCATCTGGTGCGCCCTTCATCAAAAGCCCTCATCCCCAGCCCTTCTCCTCCCGAAACTTCGGGAGAGAAGGGAGTTAGCTTGTTGTGTGATCTCTCCTAACGTCGAGATGACTGAGCATTTTCATACCCGACGGGTTACACGAATCCAAAATTCCCTTGGTTCAGAATAGCTGCATGACGCTTTGGATTAAGTCGGCAGTAGCAGTTTGCAGTCTTCAGTTTACCATTTTCTGTAATTAATATCCATACCCGAAGGGTTTAGTTCCCTTTTGGTCAGTATAGCAAGGGCATCCCGTTAAGAATTTCTGAAGCCTTGGAAGAAATTTAGGGATGCGCTTGCGGTTTTTGCGATAGCAAAAAATACCTATCCAAAAGGCGTCGTTTCTTTTGGTTCGTTTTCTTTAGACGAGGCAAATCGACGTTAGGAGATTCACGAGCTCCCGTGAAATAAGGATCACGCGAGTAAAGAAAATGAACAAAACATGATTAAAACCTAATACTACTCCATTCTACACTAGGAGATCAACGCAATCTTATAAAACCTCCCCTTTCAAACTTTAACCCGAAACCCCTTACAAAAATCCAAATAATCCTGCATAGAATTGCACGGTGTTGCACACTCCTGCACAAGTTCGCACAGCATTACACATAAATTCGAAATTTCCGGGGGTTTGGTAGGGGTCTCGTTCGGGTCTCCTTCGGGTATGCTTCGCATCGACAAACGGCAGGTTTAGAGTCTTAAAGCAACCTGTTCTTAAAAAATGGGAATTTACCGAAGCAAATACGACCCACACTGCACCCAGACCCGAAGAATGTGCTTATTATAGTATTTACGGAATTCCGTAAGTGAGGTTGGAGATTTATGCGGATATTGTTGAAACTAATAATAGTTCCTTTATCACAAAACTTATATAGGGATAATGGGTATATTTATCTTATTATTAGGAGTTAGGCATAATTAATAAATGGAAGATTCAATTTTTAGATTAACCGAAGAACATGAAAAAGAACTTTTTGAGAAAGGTCATATCGTTTTTGACTCTTCTGCTCTATTGAGTTTTTATGGATATACCGACAGGATTTCTGAAGAATATTTTAATAAAATATTTAAAGCTCTAAAGGGTCGTTTATGGTTACCTGCTCAAGTTTTATATGAATTTGAAAAAAACAGAGAAAAAGTAATCACTAAACCTAAAGGTGAATATCTCAGTTTAATAAAAAGTGTCAAAAAAGATGGAGGATACTTGAATACGATACAAAGTCATCTTGCTTTAATTAGAAAAAACTCAAATTCAATTCAAGGACAGATTAAAACACTATGCGAAAGGACATTAAAAGACGATAAACATCCTCATATAGAACAAAAAAGTATAGGCAAATTCAAAGAAGTACTAAAAGCATTTGAAGCGAACCTTGAAATTCTAAATGAAGGATATGAAAACCTATTAAATACCACACAGAATCAAATAGATGAAAAGATTAAGGAATTAGATGAAAAATCTAAATCTGATAACTTTAGAGAACGACTTGATAAACATTTTACTTATGGAGCATCTTATTCTTATGATAAGATGCTTGAAATAATCAAAGAAGGGAGATTTCGATATGAAAACGAAATCCCACCAGGTTATAAAGATGAAAAGGACAAAATAGGTTTCCAGATGTATGGTGATTTATTACTTTGGTTTCAAATAATCGACTATGCTCAAAACGAGCAAAAACCCATAATTTTTGTCACAAATGATGTTAAAGAGGATTGGTGGCAACAAGATGGTAATGGTCAAAATAGCAATATTCCTCGTCACGAACTTTTATATGAATTTAAGGATAAGAGCGGACAAAAAATTTGGTTCTACACTATTGACAGATTAATTTACAAATCAAACCAGTTCCTAAACACAGAAGTTTCTGAAGAGGTTATTGAGGAAATTAAAAATGTAAATATTAGTAGTATTGACCAAGAATGGCTTGACTTACTTCAAGATGCATTAGATAATGATGAAGATGTAAGGGCAAACCATAGATATAAATATAAAGGAAGATCTTTAGGAACATGGCTTGTTGGAATCGCACAAAGAAATAAGGAAGATAAAAAGCTTGAAATAAGAGCAGAAATCGAAGACCTTGGTTTTGATTACAACTTAAGAGGCAGAACACCTGAAGCGTCAACTAAACGTTTTATAAGACAATTGACAGCTGACAATGAGCCATTAAAAATGAATTATCAGAATTGGTTTAATCAAATCATTGCTCCAAAAAAAGACGATTTGACTGAAGAAACAATCGAACAATTAAATCAAGTTTGGGAACTGAAATTTGAAGAAATCAGATATTGGGAAATTCCTTCCAAAATCAAAGACCGTGTTGATGAATGGAAAGAATTTCGTTACAATTCACAACTAAATCCTAGAAACAAATGGTCTACTAACGACCAACAAATGGGTGATTTATACACATGGGTACTTAAACGAAAAAAAGATCCTGAATTAATGGAGCTTGTTTTTGATAAATTTAGTCAGGACGAACTAGATGAATTAAGGCGAGAAGGATTCCCTATAAAAATAATCAATACCTAAATATGGTAACCGTTGCACAAGTCCATAATTTCTAAGAAATCGATCGATTTAAACCGCTTTTAGGCAGTTTTCTACGTTTACAGCCTTGATACACGGGAAAAAGTTTACATTGGTTAGCACCGCTTATTTCTTTTTAAACTTTAAAACAACCACCATATGCTCGGAATACTACTACTTTACTGGATCGGAAAATACTATTATAAACTCGCAGAAGCGCACGACAAAAGCAAATGGGGATATGCGATTCTGGGAATCGTTACGTATTATGCGAGTGCAGTAGTTTCAGGTTTCTTGATGGGTATCTTTATAGAGCTGATCTGGCCGGGTGCTGTGGACACTATCAATGAGTTTTTATTTGGTTTGATGCTGCTTCCTTTTGGTATTGCCGGCACGTATTTATTGTATTACTATTTTAAACGAAACTGGGAAAGCAAAGCTCCCCAATTGGGTGAAGAATTGGGTGCCGGGGAATAAGGAGAAACTTCTAATAGCCTTATAATTTGGTAATTTTACTCAGACTATGACTAACGAAATACTAAGAACAAACCTTTTAAAAAGAAGGGAAACTTGCTTATCTACTATTCGTGCGATATCTGAACTTGATGCCTATCTAAAAGCTGTCTATGAAACTCTTAATAGGTTTGACTTCAATACCTATAAGCAAAAAATTGAAAGAGAAATTCTTGAAAATTTAAAACAATGGTGGACTAATCCGGAGAAAGGAATAAAGAAAGATGAAGAGCTATATGCCATACTTTTTGAATACGATTATTTCTTTCAAAAGAATGTAGAAGCAGTTGCTTACGGAATCGGAGCATATGAAAATTATCAAATACAAACAGATAAATTTGATATGGGGTATGATTATGACTTTACTACAGCATTTTATTCCAGCCCCGGAATAAGCTTAAACTTTTTTGATAGCCTTGAAGCATTAGATCACGACAGCCTACCTGAAAAGTTTAAGGATACTACTATAGATTTTGACGAACTAAAAATAGGAGAACCTATTGAGGTTGATGGATTGAATGATATTGAGGACCTGTTAGGTTATCAAGAAATAATTGATTTACACAAACTTCAAGGAATGTTAGCTATACAAGAGGTGCTTGTGAAGCTTGATGTTGAAAAAGAGTTTGAACCTCTAAACTACAAGGATAATTTTATGTTTTTAATTGCTGAACACGATTCTGGAGAAGTTTATCCGTTATTAATTAAAAAGAAGTAATATTTATAGGTACCGCTAAGTTGTGACTGGTTATACGCTCTATACACAGAAAGTAGATCACCATACCATCTCCTTTGGCTTCTGCAAAAATTCTTTCTTCTAAATACTTGATGAATTAAGCCGATACTTTACAACAAATGAATAACTTTAAGCAAATAAACAGCTTACCACAAAGTATACAGGAGATGGGGTCATCGTTTAGACTACACCTCAACCTTAATCGGGAGTATAGATCAAAACGCTTTGGTATGAATTACAGACGTATAAAACGCGGGTATCAAGTTTTAGCAGCTATCAAGTGAACCAAAAACACCTGATAATCAGTATTGATAGATAGGGTTCTTATATTTAGATTTATAAAGAAGTAAAATAGAGCAAGATGAAAAAACTAATTACGATAACCCTTACACTTTTAACTTTAGCAACTCAAGCACAAGATTGTACACTAAATGAAAAAGTGCAAACGGCCCGTAAGCATATGAATGAAGGCGATGAAGGGTTAACCTGTGCCAATGCTGCTAAATTTTACACCAAGCTTTGTCAATATAAAACGGAAGCACTCAACGAGGCACAAAGCTTTAGATTAAAAAAAGAATTGATAGCTATTAAAAAAGCTTATAATGCTTACGGAGTATTCTGTAAAGATATCGGCAGAATCAATGACGTGATTCCAGATAGGCCTGGATTAAACTCGAGAGGCGATGAAAAAACTTCTACAGATAATATTATCTTGGAAGCTCTATCAAGCAGCCTAGAGGGTAACAATAGTACAGGAGAAAGCAGTGGTGAGAACTGTAACACGGCTGCCGGTAATAAATTTGGCAATCATTCTTTTTCAAATTCAGGAGCAGAAAATGCGGCCAACCAATATGAAGCCTACCGTTGTCATTGTATAAATGGTACTGCTCAACGGCAATTTGACGGGGCAACGTTTTCAGTGAACCAATTAAAAAATCTAAGAGAAAATTATTATAGCATAAAAAGTTCGGGCGACCCAAGCTTAAGTCCGTTACCAACAAAATGTGCCGACAGTCCAATCGGAGAAAGAAGTACTACTACGATAGCAGCATCAAACTTTAATAAAACCCCTAAAAACCTAAAAGAAAGTTTTATTAAAGCGTTTAATCCACAGGGCTATGGCTATTACCAATATGGAATGTCTATTGTAAACAGGGGAAAAGCAATAGCAGAACAAATAGCCACTAGAGCAGATCATTATAGTTCTATAATCAATAATTCTGATCCCGCAAAGGTGGTTGAAGAATTCGAATCAAAAATGACGCGTCTAGATGATATGGAAGATCAACTAGAAAATGAGCAGTCCAATCTTATTGTAAGCCAATTGGAAGAATTGGGAAATCAAATTAGTGCAAATGATTATCAAGGTATACAGTCTAATGTGTTTGGCTCTTTGAGTGCATTAGCAGAAATGGGGGACGCTAAAGCAGAATTAAAAAAGCGAAAAGCTAAATTAGAAAAAGAAAGGCGACAAAAATACCAACAAGCTTATTTAGCAAAATACAAAGCTACGGAACCATTGATACTTGAGTTCAAAAAAAGAGCAGCCTATGCGGAAAATAAAGTTGACGAAAAATATTATTTGGATAATATTGACCATCTATTAGCAGCTATTACAAATACCGAATCTACTCCACCATCAACAACAAGTACTGGTAATAGCATAGAAAATAAATTTATAAACGAAGATGTACAATGGACAAATAAAGCCAAGTACAAATTTTCAAAATATATCTATGAGACTACACTATCTGGCTTAAATACATTCGTGATTATTGATGGAAACACGATTTCGACAACCGCTGCTTCAAAGTTTATACCTGAAGCCTACTTAGAAGCTGCTATATCTTACGCTTCAAAAGCAGTATCAAAAAACCCTACAGCTAAAAACTATATGTTGCTTGCTGAATTATATACTTTTAAAAAAGATTTTACCGCTCTTATTATGTACCAAACTGCTCAAAAAATCGATAGTAGTTATGTTGAAAATTATTCCACGCAATTAAAGGAAGAACTAAGTATAGCAACAGATATGGTGGCAAATGCATTAAAGCATTCAGACAATCCTGAATATAATTCTGATCAATTGATTAGCTCAATAAAAATTGGGAATAAAGTTGCTTTAGAAATGCATCAGACAAAATTGAAACAGATTCAAAATAATGCGGTAGATCAAATTAAAAATGCGATCAGATTAAACAATGAGAGCGCTATTAATGCTCTTCTGGATTTAAATCTTGACCAATCGATTACCATTGGCAACAAAGACATTTTGACTTATGCAGTTTCGATAGACCAAGCAGATGTTGTGCAGCTAATACTTAATAAGTATATAGACGAATTGTCTGATAAGGAAAAAAGTACTAAACTGAAAAAAACTATTATGCTGGCGATAACTCACGATAGTGCAATAGTATTAAGTCGATTTATGGAACTTGGTGTTTCAATGGATTTTGCCTTAAATAATTACACTCCATTATCCTTAGCCAAAGAGTTAAACGCAGAAAACGCACTAGAAGTTCTTAAAGGTAAGAATATTGATGATGAGGTTACTCAATCAAAACTTCCTGTAACTGAGCAACAAAAACAAGAAGCTTTGGGATATCTTGAAAAAGTGACAGAAGAACGAGCCAAAGGAAAAACAGAAAATGAGTTAAATGAAGAAGCTCTTGAGTACGCTAAGAGTTATTTTCTTCGTTATAGCGGTATGCCCACCTCTCAATTACTTGCATTAAATACAGGAAGTAAAGATATTGGTAAAATTCGCACTAAAAATGGAGGTACCCTACTTCATCTTGCAGTAAACCTAACACTACAAAATAAATTATACTTTTGTCGGACTCTAGTTACTACACTATTAAAAAATGAAGTGGATTTTACTGTGAAAGACAATGATGGTAAAACTGCTTACGATTTATTACTAGAGCATGAAAAAGAATTAAAAAAGATAGCCATTAAAACCCATAACATAAGAAAGGGGGCTGTTAAATACTGCTGGAAGGATCGAATAGGTGATATCAAGCCTTAATCAACGCTTAAAGTAAGTGATCAAAAGTATTCCTTGAGATAATCGAAACTTCACAACAAATAAGTAACTTTAAGCACATCAATTCTTTACAACCCAGTATACAGGAGATGATGTCATCGTTTAGATGGCATCTCAAGCTTGTATCGGAAGTATTGATCAAAACGCTTTGGTATGAATTACAGACGTATAAAACGCGGGTATCAACTTTTAGCAGCTATTGGGATCACGCTTTCCGTACTGGCACTCCTCTTTATAGATACTGTTTTAGCGCATATTTCGGTTAATGTTCTGGTGCTCCTTGCAGCAAGTCTGTGCATCCCCTTTTTTTGTTTTAAGGATCATCTATGAACAAAAGTATCCGGTTGCTAAAATGCGAAAGCGTTTAGGTTGGGCAATCGCGTTCTTGGGTTTTATCTTGAGTATGTTCATAGACAGGCTGATTTAAGTGAAATCAAAATTTTCAATTTCGCCAGTCTAGCTCTTGTAAGCTTACTGAAGATATCGAAAACATCTAAAGCGTACCTTTTGACACAAAGGCTTTTATAAAGCGTATTTAGTATATGTTGGTGCGCGATTGTATCGCGTTCCACGCTAAAAACCCAACAAGCTAATGATACACTTAAACTAAAATCTATGAAATATCCTATTGCACTATGCTTCTATATGCTCACACTACTTTCCGGCTTTGCTCAGGAAGAATCCCTACCTCAGCTCCAAACCATCGACGGGGTCATCAACGAACTGCTTGACCAGATCACTATTGAAAAAGGAGAACAGATGGACACTGCTGCGGTACGTAAGTTATTTCACCCTGCAGCGATCTTTACCGTAGCAGATTCCACGCAAGCGGAAACCGCTTCTCTAAATGACTTTCTGAACTATTTGAAAGATCCGTATTACGAAGAAGGCTATCTTGAACAGGAAATCGCAAAAACCGTAGACACCTATAACGGAATCGCACAGGTGTTCCAGACCTTTTATGGAAAAGATTCTGAAGGCACTGAAGAAAAAGGCATCAACAGCTACCAATTAACCTACTACAACAACCGCTGGTGGATCGTTAGTTTATTATGGACCATAGAAACAGAACAGGCTAAAATACCAGAGCAGTATGGTGGAGAATAGTCAATGCTGAAAATTAAGCGCGCTATTTAAACGGAAACAAGTGAAGGCTTATTCAAGCAGTAGCTTTTATTCGCATATAACCTAAAAACCACTAAATACTTGACAAAAGTCCTGAAATAGATTACATTAGCGTTTACAGATCCTACCTCTTTCCAAAAATAGCGGTAACAGATTTTCCGGTTACTACTATTCAAAAGTTCATCCGTAGTTCACTCGAGGTTGACCCGTGGTTCAGCCGTAGTTTACCCGTGGATAAAGCGTATATACGGCATAGTAAAAGCGTAGTTCCCCCTACTCATCTCCAAACTATATACCTTGAATTGAATACCTTTGGAGTAGTCATCCTCCTTTTAAAGAAATAGCAACCGAAGCTAGTATAACATAGCAGCGCATCCCTCTTTTAAACCTTGCTCAAGGCTACTGCGCGATTGCATCGCGTACCTCTACTAGATTTTGTTCAAACTGGTAAAATATTGTCGTGCCCGCTGCATTACTTTGGGGGCGAGTATAAGCGTAGCCAACATCGTTGGGATCGCCATCAAAGCAAAGAAGGTATCGATCAGGTTGATCATAAGAT
The DNA here is from genome assembly GCF_037029365.1 of Leeuwenhoekiella sp. CH_XMU1409-2. Classification (NCBI taxonomy): domain Bacteria; kingdom Pseudomonadati; phylum Bacteroidota; class Flavobacteriia; order Flavobacteriales; family Flavobacteriaceae; genus Leeuwenhoekiella; species Leeuwenhoekiella sp. CH_XMU1409-2. The sequence goes on from NZ_JAYMEI010000006.1 coordinate 20,405, forward strand.
CTAACGAAGTGGTTGCACCAATTAAAATACTGGCGATATAAACGTAATTGTACCAGTGTTTGTGGCGTGTTCCAAAGAGAAACGCCAGACATTTGGTACCGTAATACGAATAGCTGAACAACGAGCTGATACTGAACACCGCGATACATACCAACAGTACATAAGGGCCATACCCGGGAATACTGTCACTAAAAGCCTTTGCGGTAAGCGTAACACCGCTGGCTTCGGTAGTTTGCCAAACGCCGGTCACCAGAATACACAAAGCTGTAAGCGTACACACGATCACCGTATCTATAAAGGGTCCCAACATGGCTACAAGGCCTTCACGAATGGGTTCTTCAGTCTTTGCGGCACCGTGTGCCATTGGCGCGGTACCAATACCTGCTTCATTAGAAAACGCCCCACGCCTAATGCCTAAGACGATCAAAGCGCCTAACATTCCGCCAAACATAGGGTCACCGGTATAATTGTTTGCTGCAAACGCATCGGTAAAGATCAATTGTAGGTAGCGCGGTACTTCTGCTGCGTTTAGAATTAAAATAGCAAGCACGGCTATAAAATACAGCACTACCATCGCAGGCACCATTTTACTCGCCGTTTTACTGATGCGGTTGAGTCCGCCCAGGATCACGATCCCGGTGATGACTGCCAGTACGATGCCGATGCTCAGATCGGTAGCGAAGCCTTTTTCAATTCCGTTAGGCACCAGTAAAATATCATTAACGGCTTGCGTGAGTTGGTTTACATTAAAAACCGGCAAGGCACCCACGAGTCCGGCGATACTGAAAAACACCGCCAGCGGTTTCCAGGCTTTGCCCAGCCCTTCAGTAATAAAATACATGGGTCCGCCTTGCAGCGTTCCGGAGTCGTCTTTTCCACGGAATAGAACCGCTAAGGTACAGGTAAAGAATTTGGTACTCATTCCCACCAAAGCACTGATCCACATCCAAAACACCGCACCGGGACCACCCACGGCAATGGCTACAGCTACACCTGCAATATTGCCCATCCCCACGGTACTGGACAAAGCCGTCATCAAGGCCTGAAAGTGACTGATCTCCCCCGGATCGTCAGGGTTATCATACTTTCCGCGCAACACCTGTATGGCGTGCTCAAAGTATTTGAAGGGCAAAAAACGGGAATAAACCAGCAGACACAGTCCGCCGCCTATTAATAAAAACAGCAGTGGTAAACCCCATACAAATGAGGCAGCTTCAGCGATCCAATGATTTAAAACATCCATACGGGTGTAAGTTAATTATTTAAACGGAAGTAAGCCTTAGCCAATAATTCTCCTTTGGCGGCGCCAACAAGCTAACTCACGGTAAAACCTTGAGGAACGCGTTAAAAACAAATTCTAGTTTCGAGGCAAGCGATAGTCTTTATTTCCATTGGTAAAACCAATGAACTACCTCGGGCTAAAACTTCAAGGAATTCGTTGAAAATAATCTTTAAATTTCAAGGCAAGCCTTAGCCATTAATTCCCTTTGGCGGCGCCAACAAGCTACCTCACGGCAAAACCTTGAGGAACGCGTTAAAAACAAATTCTAAGTTCGAGGCAAGCTTGGGGCTATTATTCCCATTGGCGGCGCCAAAAAAAACCGAAAAGAGTGATACGTCTTTTCGGTTTGTAACTGTTTAGATGGCTCTCAAGCTTATGCGTTCAGGTAGTTCAACACATTGGTTTCAATACGCTTGTCAATATCCGAAAGGTCTGCCTTTACAAAAGGCTCCCCGGTAATATTCTCATACAACTCGATATAACGCTCAGAAACGGTCTCGATGTATGCATCAGTCATCTCCGGTAAGGTTTGTCCTTCTAAGCCCTGAAAACCGTTGCTTATGAGCCATTGGCGCACAAACTCTTTAGACAATTGCTTTTGCGCCTCCCCTTTTTCCTGACGCTCGGCATAACCGTCTGCATAAAAGTAGCGTGACGAATCTGGCGTATGTATCTCGTCGATAAGTACGATCTCCCCATCAGCCGTTTTACCAAACTCATATTTGGTATCTACAAGAATGAGTCCGCGCTCGGCAGCGATCTCTGACCCACGCTGAAAAAGCTTCCGGGTATAATCTTCTAATACCGCATAGTCTTCCGCAGAGACAATTCCGCGTTTCAAAATATCTTCTTTAGAAATATCCTCATCGTGATCACCCATTTCGGCTTTAGTCGCCGGAGTGATAATAGGCTGCGGAAACTTATCGTTCTCTTTCATTCCTTCCGGTAGCGGTACCCCGCACAGCATACGCTTTCCGGCTTTATATTCGCGCGCCGCGTGCCCGCTCATATAGCCACGAATCACCATCTCCACTTTAAAAGGGTCGCACTTCTTCCCTACCGCCACATTAGGATCTGGCGTCGCTGCCAGCCAGTTGGGCACAAGGTCTTCGGTATCGCGCATCATTTTAGTTGCGATCTGATTGAGGATCTGTCCCTTGTAAGGGATTCCCTTAGGCATCACTACGTCAAACGCGCTCAGGCGGTCTGTTGCGATCATTACGAGTAGGTCGTTGTCAAGGCTGTACACTTCGCGCACTTTACCTTTATAAACATGAGTCTGTCCCGGAAAAGTATAATTGGTATCCGTTATGGTTTTATTTGACATGGTATGTATTCTAGATTTAATCTCTGTTTTCTATGGCTTTATAGGCTGCGATCACTTTCTTCACGAGACGGTGACGTATCACATCTTTATCGTCCAAATAGATCATTCCTACGCCATCTACATCTTTAAGCACTAAGAGCGCTTCTTTGAGTCCGCTGATCACGCGACGCGGAAGATCGATCTGCCCCGGGTCACCGGTGATCAGGAATTTGGCGTGTTTCCCCATACGGGTTAAAAACATCTTCATCTGTGCGTGAGTGGTGTTTTGCGCTTCATCAAGGATCACAAAGGCATTGTCTAAAGTACGCCCGCGCATAAACGCCATAGGGGCGATCTGGATCACGCCTTTCTCGATAAAGCTTTCCAACTTCTCGTGCGGAATCATATCACGCAACGCATCGTACAACGGCTGCATATACGGATCTAATTTTTCCTTCAGGTCTCCGGGTAAAAAGCCCAGGTTCTCGCCTGCTTCTACCGCAGGACGCGTAAGAATGATGCGTTTTACTTGTTTTTCCTTTAAGGCTTTTACAGCAAGGGCAACTCCGGTATAGGTTTTACCGGTTCCCGCAGGACCTATGGCAAAGACCATATCGTTCTTGCGCGCCATATCAACCAGTTTGCGCTGGTTGGCCGTTTGTGCTTTGATGAGCTTTCCGCCAACGCCGTGTACGAGAATCTCTCCACTTTGGGGGGAGGTCTCATAATCTTCGCGGCTGTCACTGGTAAGCACACGCTCGATCATATTCTCATCAAGCTTGTTGTATTTGGCAAAATGCTCGAGCAGCATGGTGATGCGTTTATCAAACTCTTCCAGCAGATCTTCATCTCCGTAGGCCTTAATATGATTGCCCCGGGCGACCAATTTAAGTTTGGGAAAGTACTTCTTAAGAAGTTCTATGTTCACATTGTTTTGACCAAAGAATTCCCTTGGTGTGATCTCTGAAAGTTCGATGATAAGTTCGTTCAAAAGCGGAAGAATTTTATAAAAAAACTAGTTAATTATCTTTAGTTTTGTGCTCTAACAAATGTAACCAAATTTAGTAACTATCCTCCCTAAAAATATCAACAAAACCACCTATGCCAATACTCACCTTAACCACAGATTTCGGCTTAAAAGACCATTTTGCCGGCGCGGTTAAAGGGGCCATTTATAGTGAAATGGCTGATGCAAAGATTGTTGATATCTCGCACAATGTCTCGCCCTTTCACATTACCGAAGCTGCCTACATCATTCAAAATGCGTATAAAAACTTTCCTGATGGAACCATACACATCATCGGGATCGACTCTGAGCAGAACCCCGAGAACAAACACATTGCGGTAAAACTCGAAGGACAGTATTTTATTTGTGCCAACAACGGCATCATGTCTATGATCACACGCACCATCGTACCTGAGGAAGTGGTTGAGATCAACATTCACGACCGTATTAAAACCAATTTTACAGAGCTGGATGTCTTTGTACAGGTAGCTTGTCATATCGCCCGTGGTGGTACGCTGGGGGTGATTGGCAAACCCATCAAAGAGATCAAAGAGCTCACGGGAATTATGCCGGTGGTTCAAAACGATCAAAAAGGCATCAAAGGTAATGTGATCTACGTAGATAATTATGGTAATGTGATCACTAACATCACCAGACGCCTCTTTGAAGATGTGCGTAAAGGCCGCAACTTTACCATTCAGGCGCGGCAAGCGAGCTTTAAAAAGATCTATCAGCGGTACAGCGATGCCATCAATTTTGAGGTAGAAAAACACAAACGGGAAGAAGACGGTAAAAAGATCGCCCTGTTCAATTCTTCGGGCTATCTCGAACTCGCCATCTACAAAAGCAATCCTTCGACGGTGGGAAGTGCCTCTACCCTATTTGGTCTCGATTATCGCGATGCGGTAAGTATCACTTTTGAATAATTTATAAACCGAACATGATGCTGGTACGTTTTGTGAAAATGGAATTTCATCCTGAGCATATAGCAGAATTTATAGCGCTATTTGATGGCGTGAAGGAAAAGATCAGAGCGGTAGAAGGCTGCGCGTTTTTAGAATTATTACAAGGTACCGAAGCTTCTAATATCTTTTTTACGCACAGTTGTTGGGAAGATGCACAGGCCTTAGAAGCCTACCGCCACAGCGCCCTTTTCAAAACGACCTGGGCCAAGACCAAACCGCTTTTTAACGCTAAACCCGAAGCGTGGAGCGTTGAAAAATTCGTAAGTTTACCCTAATCACGGATTTGTTTTCCGAGATAACACGAGTAAACTATCTCAGGGCAAGCCAATGAGGCATGGGGTGAAAACGAATTTTCAATTTCGAGGCAAGCCTCGGAGTACTAAACCCTTTGGCGGCGCCAATAACACGAATTAAATCAATACAAAACAGAGAATACCGCAATTCATTTGGGTATTCCAAAAATACACTCAATGAAAACTATCGCAGTAATTGGTGCCGGAACCATGGGGAACGGCATCGCACATACCTTTGCTCAAAACGGATTTAAAGTAAACCTGATCGATGTATCTGACGCAGCCTTAAAAAAGGGAATCGCAACCGTCACTAAAAACCTTGACCGTCAGGTTGCTAAAGAAGTACTTACCGAAGCTCAGAAAAACGATACCCTCTTAAACATCGCCTTACTCACCGATCTAAAAGAAGGTGTGAGTACTGCCGACCTTGTAGTGGAAGCAGCCAGTGAAAAATTGGCGATCAAACTCGATATCTTTGAAAAGCTAGACAACTTTTGCAAGCCCAACACCATATTGGCGAGTAACACCTCTTCTATCTCGATCACACAGATCGCTGCGGCCACCAAACGCGCAGAACAAGTGATCGGGATGCATTTTATGAATCCGGTGCCGGTGATGAAACTCGTGGAGATCATCAGCGGGTACAGTACCTCGCAAGAAACTTTAGCAACGGTAACCAAACTTGCCGAGCAATTGGGTAAAACTCCGGTTCCTGTGAATGATTATCCGGGCTTTGTAGCCAACCGTATCCTGATGCCCATGCTTAACGAAGCTATTGAAACTTTATACAACGGCGTTGCCGGTGTGCAAGAGATCGATACGGTGATGAAATTAGGAATGGCTCATCCTATGGGGCCTTTACAGTTGGCAGACTTTATTGGTCTGGACGTATGTTTATCTATTCTTGAGGTGATGTATGACGGCTTTAAAAATCCGAAGTATGCTCCGTGTCCGCTACTTGTGAATATGGTTCGTGCCGGAAAACTCGGTATCAAATCAGGCGAAGGATTTTACGATTACAGTGAAAGCAAAAAAGCAGAAACGGTATCCGCTCAATTTCAATAACCTGTGGTTAAATCTAAAATCGCCTGGCTGGGCGTATTTTGTTTTGCAGCCTTTATCTTTTTAATGGCGGTCTGCGTATGGGTACTCACCGAACAATTTAAAGTTCTGGATGGCTTCAGTTTGTTTGGAATGACGGGTTGCTTTCTTTTCTGCCTCTATTTTTTGCTTACCGAATTTAGAAAACGTGCAGATGTGATCCTACTTTCAGAAGCACAAATCGAAAGACGCAGGTATTATGGGATTGGTCGCAGGCAAAAGTTTGATCTAAACGAAGTGGATGGCTTTACTGAAATGGACTATTATTCTAAAAAGCACCTGCATTTAATTCAGCATGGAAAACGCGTTGCATGCTGCAGTAACTTTCATATGCGCAATTATGACGAAGTGAAAAAAGCTTTAGGGAATACATTGGTCTTTTTGGGTGAAGAACCTTATTCTTTAAAAGCTGAAGTTGCGTATTTATTAAAATTATAAAGAACTTTGGGCTGAAGCCTTTCAGCAAAATACGTATTAATGCCAAAGATCATTCCTTTCAGAGCCGTACGGCCTACCCGCGACAAAGTGAGTTTAATCGCTTCGCGCTCGTATGACACCTATACCAAAGCAGAGCGTAAAGCCCGTTTAGACAATAACCCGTATTCGTTTTTACATATTGTAAATCCCGGGTACAAATACCACAAAGAATTGAGCGGGCAAGAGCGCTTTCAATTGGTGCGCAACCGTTATTTAGAGTTTAAAGAAGAAGGTGTTTTTATTGAAGAAGCGCTTCCGGCGTTTTACGTGTATAAAATTGTAAACCGCGACAACGAAACTTTTACAGGGATCATAGGTGCTGCAAGTGTTGCTGACTATAAGAACAATTATATCAAGCGCCACGAAAATACCATACAAGCCCGGGAAGAGGTCTTTAAAGACTATTTAAAGACGACTGGTTTTAATGCTGAAGCCGTGTTGCTCACCCATCCGGACTTTGTTCCTCTGAACGCGATTTTTGAAGAAGTGATGCGTGCCCGTGCAGAGTACGAATTTACCACCACCTATCGCGACACCCATTATTTATGGCCTGTAACCGAAGAACGCCTGGTTGAAAAAATAAAGGCCATCTATGCCGATATGCCCGAGCTGTATATCGCCGACGGACATCATCGGTCGAGTTCGTCTGCATTGCTTTCAGATGATCTCGACGCCGCTGAAACTCCGGGCGAGGCGCATAAGTATTTTATGACCTACATTATTCCGGAGTCGCATTTGCGCATACATTCCTTCAGCAGGATGATCACAGATCTTTGCGGTATGGATAAAGACATGTTCCTGATCAAGTTAGATTCTATATTTAAAATAGAAAACCGTGGCGATGAATATATTCAGCCTTCAAAATTGCATCACTTCAGTATGTATCTCGAAGGGGACTTTTACACTTTAGAATTGCGCAAACAGTACCGCAATTTCAAAAATGCACTCGAAGGTCTGGATGCGCAGATCTTATATGACCTGGTACTCAAACCGCTTTTAAAGATTCAGAATCCGCGACAAGATGCACGTTTGGCTTATGGTAAGGGTAAAAACGATATGCTAGGTGCAAAAGAGAAAGTAGATCGCGGTACGTATGCTGTGGCATTTGGTTTGTTTCCGGCTACGGTTCAACAAATTAAAGACATCTCTGATGAAGGTTTGACAATGCCTCCAAAGTCTACTTTTATCCAACCCAAACTGCGCAGCGGGGTTACGATTTATGAGTTTCTGTAGTTAGCATAGCCCATAACAAATACGTAACTTTACGTCATTGTGAAAGCACAGTAATCTATGGCTGATATAACGCAGAACTTAAAACAATTCAAATCTGAATTACCGGAGGACGTCACTCTCGTAGCGGTTTCTAAAACCAAACCTAACGAAGATCTACAAGAAGCTTACGATGCCGGTCAGCGTATTTTTGGTGAAAACAAAATACAGGAAATGACCGATAAGTGGAAAGCGCTTCCTAAAGATATTCAATGGCATATGATAGGTCACGTACAGACCAACAAGGTCAAATATATGGCGCCTTATGTAAGCTTGATTCACAGTGCAGACCGTCTCAAACTCTTTAAAGAGATCAATAAAGAAGCGAAGAAAAATGAGCGTGTGATCGATGTATTGCTTCAGGTAAAAATCGCCGAAGAAGACAGTAAGTTTGGGATGCCGCCGGAAGAGGCTAAAACTTTTCTAGAAGAAAATAAAGCCGCCAATTATCCTAATGTAAATATTGTGGGACTCATGGGAATGGCTTCTTTTGTTGACGATGAAACACAGATTAAGCGCGAATTTGCCCAACTTGAGAAAATTTACAATACTTTTAAGGAGCAGTATGCGTTTAGCGTGCTTTCTATGGGAATGAGTGGTGATTATAAACTTGCCCTGGAATACGGCAGTACTATGGTACGTGTGGGAAGTGCGATCTTTGGTGCCCGCAATTACAACTAAATACTAATTATAAAACTAGAGCTACACCGCCTATGTATGCAATTCTCGATCTAGAAACTACCGGAGGAAAATATAATGAAGAGGGAGTTACCGAGGTTGCTATCTACAAATTTGACGGACATAAAGTAGTAGATCAATTCATCAGTCTGGTAAATCCTGAGCGGCCTATACAGGCCTTTGTGGTAGGACTTACAGGTATTAATAATGCGATGTTGCGCAATGCCCCTAAGTTTTATGAGGTCGCCAAGCGTATTATTGAGATCACACAAGACTGTATCATTGTTGCTCATAATGCTCAATTTGATTACCGAATACTTCAATTAGAATTTGATCGTCTAGGCTACGACTATCAGCGCAAAAGTTTGTGCACCGTAGAACTCGCTCAAGAGTTACTCCCCGGTCAAGAAAGTTACAGTTTAGGAAAGCTGGTAAGAAACTTAGGGATCCCGATTACCGATCGGCATCGTGCTAATGGTGATGCCTTAGCTACGGTTAAACTCTTTAAATTATTGCTTGCCAAGGACTCTAAGAAAACGATTATTCAGGAAGCGGTTAAGCTTAATCCACGTAAACAAATAGACACCAAACTGCGGGATATTATTGCAGATTTGCCCAGTACGACCGGCGTATATTATATGCACAACGCAAACGGAACTGTGATCTATATTGGCAAAAGTAAAAACATCAAAAAACGCGTCAATCAGCATTTTACAAGTGACCATCGTAAAGCAAAAAAAATTCAGGAAGATGTTGAAACGGTAAGTTATGACGAAACCGGTAGCGAACTTGTGGCTTTGCTCAAGGAAAATGAAGAGATCAAAGGCATCAAGCCCCGTCATAACAGAGCCTTGCGGAGAACGAAGTTCAAAACGCAAATGGTGCAATTTATAGACGATGCCGGTTACATCAATCTAAAATTAGAAAAGGCAAATCCTAATACAGAAAGCATTACTACGTTTGCAACGAGTCATTCTGCTAAACAATATCTAGAGAAAATGCTTGCAGAATATAATCTGTGTCAAAGCAAAATGGGTCTGCATCAAACCAATGGAAATTGTTTCAATTATACGATTAAGGAGTGTGAAGGCGCTTGTGTAGGGGAAGAAGCACCAGAACAATATAATGAGCGGGTGCAGCAGTTTATAAGTAAACATAGTTTTGAAAATAAAAACTTTTTGATCATTGATCGTGGTCGCAGTGTAGACGAGCGCAGTGTGATCTTGATTGAAGAAGGACAGTTTAAAGGCTACGGATTTTATAATTTGAATTTTCAGATCAATAACTTAGAGATCTTAGAACGTATTATCACCCCGATGCACGACAATCGTGATGCTCGGCATTTAATACAAAGTTACTTACGCACACGCAAAGTCATCAAAACCCTAGAATTGGCCGAATTAGAAAAATAATTTAGAAAGTCTGTTGACACAACCTCAAAAACATACCTGGAAAACAAAACTTCACGAAGTAATCTATGAAGCAGATACTCCTGCCGGAAAATCCTTTGATGTGGTTTTGCTTATTCTCATCTTCCTGAGTATAGTGCTGGTTATGCTTGAAAGTGTAGCACCACTTCAGGCAGAATATGGTGACTATTTTTATTTAGGAGAATGGATCATCACCATCTTTTTTACTGTTGAATATATTTTAAGGGTGATTTCCATAAAAAAGCCTTCTTCTTATATTTTTAGTTTTTATGGGTTGATCGATCTCATCTCGACCATCCCTTTATATTTATCGTTTTTTATCGTGGGAACCAACGCCTTGCTTACCATTCGTGCTTTGCGTTTGCTACGGGTTTTTAGAATACTTAAAGTAACGCGCTACATTGGGGAAGGAAATAAACTGGCAAAAGCCCTTAAGGACAGCAGACCTAAAATTCTGGTATTCCTCTTTGCGGTAATGATTTTATCTGTGATTGCAGGAACCCTTATGTATATTGTAGAAGGTCCCGAACACGGTTTTAAAAGTATTCCTGTGAGTGTCTATTGGTGTATCGTAACCCTAACCACAGTTGGTTTTGGAGATATTGCTCCGGTAACAGCGCTGGGTCAATTTATCGCAACCGTAATTATGGTAATGGGGTATGGAATCATTGCGGTTCCTACAGGAATCGTAAGTGCAGAAATGGCCAAAGGGGGACAACCCGAACCAGAGCCCAATAAACTGCACCTTAATACCCAAGTTTGTCATAATTGCGGTGCAAAAAAACATCAAGACCACGCTAAGTATTGTCACAACTGCGGAAATAGTCTTCATTATGAGTAAACTACCTCAGGGCAAGTCCCAGAGTATTAATCCCTCTAGCGGTGCCAATAAACTGCTTATCGCTGTGGTAGGCCCAACGGCCATAGGTAAAACCGCCTTGGGAATCAAACTGGCCAATTATTTCAATACCGAAATCCTATCGGCAGATTCGCGTCAGTTCTTTAAGGAAATGACTATTGGTACCGCTGTTCCTGATGAAGAAGAACTTGCTGCCGCAACCCATCATTTTATTCAGCATATTTCAATTGAAGAAGAGTATAATGTGGGGCTTTTTGAGCAGGAAGCGATTCAAAAGCTAGAGCAACTTTTTAAAAAGCACGATGTTGTGATTATGGTTGGCGGATCCGGACTGTATGTCGATGCCGTCATCAACGGATTGGATAAATTCCCCGATGTAGATCCGGAAATTCGCGCTTCATTACGCGCTCAACTTGAAGCTGATGGCATTGAGGCCTTACAGCAACAGCTACAAAAATTAGATCCTGAACATTATGAAAAGATTGATTTGCATAACAAGCAACGCCTCGTTCGCGCACTTGAGATTTGTATAGGAACCGGTAAACCCTACTCCTCCTTCTTAGCTAAGAATACGGTAAAGCGCCCGTTTCAAACCTTAAAAATTGGTTTGCAAGCTGATCGCCAACTTATTTATGATCGCATCAATAGAAGGGTTGATCTCATGATTAAAAAGGGCTTGATAGCAGAAGCTGAAGCCTTATATCCTAAAAAAGAGTTGAATGCGTTACAGACGGTGGGATACCGGGAATTGTTCAGCTATTTTGCTGAAGATTTTGATCTTGAAACCGCAATTGAAGAGATAAAGAAGAATACCAGAAGGTTTGCAAAACGCCAATTGACCTGGTATCGTAAAGATGAGTCTATCGTCTGGTTTGAATACGATACACCGTTTGAAGAAATTGTAAAAGTGATTAATAACTGAAAGTTAAATCCTTAAATATTGACTAGAAACACTTTTTAATTTCGAGTCAGGCTTCAGAATATTAAAACTTTTAGCGGATTTAGTAAAAGAAAAAGTGCCTCAATAAAGAGGCACTTTTTTTACCACTATTTATTTTTCTTCTTCAGTCTTTACTACAAGACGGAAACCTTCACCGTGAATATTCAGTATTTCTACAGTATCATCACGTTTTAAATATTTACGCAATTTAGCGATGTAAACATCCATACTACGAGAAGTGAAATAGTTATCATCTCGCCATATTTTTGTAAGTGCTAACTCACGAGGCATCAAGTCATTCTCGTGCAACGCTAACAGACGTAATAATTCGTTTTCTTTAGGAGAAAGTTTGTTAGGCTCTTCATCTTTATAAGTTAAAAAGCGCAGTTTAGAATTCAGAAAGAAATTACCGATCTGGAATTCAAATTGCTTACTATCTGCAACTGAATCGGTAGCCTTACGTAACATGATTGCTTTAATTTTCATAAGCAACACCTCACTGTCAAAAGGTTTATTTAGGTAATCATCTGCTCCTACTTTATATCCCTTTAAGACATCTTCTTTCATCGCTTTTGCGGTTAAGAAGATAATAGGCACATCCTCGTTTTTCTCGCGTATTTCTTTAGCCAATGTAAATCCGTCTTTATAAGGCATCATCACATCTAGAATACAAAGATCAAAGTCGTCTTTTTTAAACTTCTCAAAACCTTCCATTCCATTCTTAGCATGAGTTACATCATAATCATTCATTGAAAGGTAGTCCTTGAGGACAGTTCCGAAGTTTGGATCGTCTTCTACGAGTAAGATTTTTTTGTTTTCAGTTTCCATATGTTTAAGATATTAGTGGTAATTTAATTATGAAGGTACTTCCCCGACCCTTGTCGCTTTGTACCCAGATTTGACCTGCATGGTCTTCTACAATTCGTTTTGCATACGCGAGACCTAAACCGTGTCCTTTTACGTTATGTATATCGCCGGTATGCTCGCGAAAAAACTTGTCAAATATTTTCTTTTGAACCTGTTTAGTCATTCCATCTCCTTGATCCCGGATCTTAACCAAAATAAAATTCTTTAGGTTCTCTGTATACACATCAATTTTAGGCGTGTCAGAAGAATACTTCACCGCATTGTCTAAAATATTAACCAACACGTTGGTAAAATGGGATTCATTAGCCAATACCGAAGTTTTAACCGCTCCCAAATGCGTGTTGATATATCCCTGACGGTCTTCTACGATCAGCTCAATATGGGTAATCGCATCCTCGATAATATCGTGTAAACTCAGACGCTCTTTCTTAATATCAAGCTCGTTCTTCTCCAGTTTAGAAATACGCAGTACATTTTCTACCTGAGCGTGCATGCGCTTATTTTCTTCCCTGATCATTCCCATATAGCGCGTTAACGCCTCCGGATTACTACTGATCTTGGGATTTTTAATTGCATCTAAAGCAAGGTTTATCGTTGCAATAGGTGTTTTAAACTCGTGCGTCATATTGTTTATGAAATCGGTCTTGATTTCTGAAATCTGACGCTGCTTTACGAGTTGCTGCAATGCACTACTATACGCGATCACAATGATCAACGTAAACAAAATACTTAAGCCTCCCATTCCTATTACTGAAGAAACAACAAATTTTTTCTCCCCCGGAAAGTTTGCGACCAACTGGTAATCGCTGTTTCCTTCTGCATCTGTAAATAAGGGCACGCTGAAATTCTGATCCGGTGATTCTAGATCAAAATCCTTAGAACGTACACTGGTCACCAGATTGTTGCTGTAGATCGCATATTCAAAATTGGTTTCCATATCGCGCTCTGCGAGTTCCATCGTAAGTAACCGCGACAAGTCTTCTTCGTCAACACGTTTATGTATAGGGATCTTGCGTGTAATATACATTACAGCTTGCTCTATATTATAACGCTCGATCTCACTTAGATCAGACATTCTGGTGAGAACCGTAGTACGGTCTACTTCAGATCGATCTAAATCATTCTTATCAATGATTTGTGTGTATTGGCGTTGTAAATAGCGTTTAAATTTTATGCTATCTACTTCATAATCCAGAACCGGAGCACTCAATTTATAATCCTGCTCCACAATGCTGTTTCTAAATATATACGACTCGTTAGAAAGTGTATCTTCCTGTTTATAGATCAAATCGTATAAACTCACATCGTCAGGAACGCCAAGACTATCACGCATGCGCAATACCGGGTTGTACCAGGTATTTACTTCTTTCATTTGAATATCGTAAGCGACTTCTTTCAAGACCTGTTTTGCACTAAAAGCAAATTGACCACGCTTCGCTTCAATACTATTTGAGATCCAATAGCCCTGCACAAATATGATGCCTATCAGAGACAAGCTCATCAGCACGACAAGGAGTACAAATAGATTTTTATTCATAGCCCAAATGTATGATTTTAACATTTAGCACTTTGCTGGTTTAACCAAATGTTAACAAGAATAAGCTATGTGTTTACGCGGTCTCGCAAGAGTTGAAGATGTATTTCTCCTGCCTTTTTTTTACTGTTTTCAAGATCTATATTCTCAATCACAAAGTCGGCTAACGGGATTTTTTTCGCATCATCCCATTGTTTATTTATGCGCTTTTCAATGTCTTCTGGAGTGGTCTGATCGCGTTTTAAAACACGATCAATTCGCAACTGTTTAGGTGCTGTTATTAATATGATCGCATCAAGAGCATCGGCCGTTCCATTTTCAAAAAGTATCGCGGCTTCTTTTAAAACATAAGGCGCATTTTGCGCTTTGCACCAAGACTTAAAATGGGTTGCTACTGCCGGATGAACAATGCCATTAAGTTGTTCTAACAATTGATCGTCATTAAAAACCTTACTTGCGACATACTTACGGTCAAGTTGCCCTTTTTGGTAAGCCTCATCCCCTAAAAGACCGGTAATGGCTTTTTTTAGAGATTCGGTATTCATTAAAGCTTTTGCCTCTGCATCTGCGTAATATACCGGAATATCAAATTCTGAATTGAAATATGCGGCAATGGTGCTCTTACCACTACCTATTCCGCCTGTGATACCTACGATTTTCATTTTACTAAAAGATATTGCACAGTGCTTTCGCTAAGTCTGATGTCTCTTACATAAGACGGAGCTTCTTTGACTTCAGGAGTTAAGGAAGTTGACAGGCTTTCGACTTGATCAAAATCTACAACTACTTTAAAGTCTGAAGATTTAACCAACTCGTAATTGCTGAGATTCACATTGAAAATTACATTAATACGCTTCGGAAACACCTTTGCCTTAACATTTGAAGGCACGTTGATCAACTGTAAAGGAACCGAAACACTACCCTCTGTAAATTTATCTACCGATAACGAGTACAATACTTTATCAGGTCTAATTTCAACCATAGGTATAGCTGCATTAAAGCTAAGCTGAAGGCTGTCTGAGACAGAATTTCGTACGTTTTCAAAACTGATCGCTTCGGTATACACTCGGGTAATGGTATCTAATTCAGATTGCGGACCTCTTAACGTAATGGTGTCAGGGTCGACTTTAAAACCTTCTAAACTCCCATAACCGGCAGCAAAACTGATAGCATATTCCGGGATCACAGGAACCCGTTTCTCAAAATTTTTATCCAGATCAAAAAAGACCGTATCGGGCTGAAATGAAGTGATATCACTTCCCGTCAAACTTCCTTCTAAAGCATCTTCTTCTGCATTAAAAACATAGTATGCTTTGCCATTTTTCTGCTGAAGTTGTGAGAGATCGATTGGGAATTTTTGAGAGAAGAACCGGTATTTAAAGTAATCGTAACCGCTTGCTTTTCCCTTTACCTTAACCTGATTGGTAGAAGCTGACTTTAAAATCTGGTCATCTCCTAAGTTTTCAAAAGTGAGCGGAACCGTGACTGAAAAATTAAAGTTTCGGTTAAGCTTGATCATCACAGAAATTGCAGCAACCACCAGTAATATGGTTAGAAAAACCCTCAGGTTTGAATTTTTACCGCGTTTTTTAGGATTAGCCATAGCAACTCTTTACGCTAAATTACTCAAAAAATAAGTGAGGATACTGTAAACGCGGGTCCTTTTTAAACCAACCTATCATCAGTTTTGATTTGATAAAAGCTACACCATACCCAACAAATTGAACCAGCACTGCCCATACACTCAAAAGACCAATTACCGCACTTTTATTTTTAAAGCTTGAATCGATTGCGATAATTCCCAAATACGCAAAAAGAAAAAAGGACGGCAAGAAAAAACCAAAAAGTGCGCTCACTGCGACCACAACCAAGCCTAATGTAAAGAAACTTGGAAACCAAAAGGTCAAACGTGCCGTTTGCGGATGCCAACGAGTAAGAATAGGTCGTACGGCACCAAACTTTTTTACCTGCATATAAAACTTAGACCAGGAAATACGCCGTTTATGAAAGACATAAGCTTCAGGAATTAATTGGGAAGTATATCCCATTTGCCACAGTCGAATGCTTAAATCAGGATCCTCTCCCGGATGAATATTTCCAAAACCTTTTGAGGCTTCAAAAGCTTCTTTTGAAATCCCCATATTAAAACTACGTGGTTCAAAATTGGTAGTAGCCTTTTTACGACCTCTGATTCCGCCGGTGGTTAAAAACGAGGTCATCGCGTAATTGATCGCTTTTTGCAAGGTCGTAAAATCTTTGTGCGCCGCATCTGGACCTCCAAAAAAATCGGTATACCTTGCTGTAAGTGCACTTTCTACAGAGCTCAGGTAATTTTCCGGTAGCACACAGTCGCTATCTAAAATAAGATAGTAATTACCCTTGGCGCGTTGCATCCCATAATTTCTGGAAGCACCGGGACCGGAATTTTCTTTGAAGTAGTACGAAATATTTAAATCTGTAAAGGCATTCACCACCTCCTCTGAAGTTTCGGTAGAACCATCTTCAACAATCACAATTTCATAATATTGCTCATAGCGCTGCGCGCGTAAACTCTCCAAAAGTTCTAAAACTTCCTGAGGCCTATTGTACACGGGAACCACGATTGAAAAATGCAAATTCATTGAGATCGTCTTCGTTAGGAAACTGCTGTAAATTTAAAATTTCGATTATAAAAAATGTCCGAAAGTCGTTAGACTGTCGGACATTCTATTTTAAATATGCTTAAACTATTTACTCTTCTTCTTTTTCTACAAAAGCTTCCATAACTGCATCACTCACGCCCATATTGCTAAAGCCTCCATCATGAAATAAGTTCTGTAGCGTTACTTTCTTCGTCAAATCTGAAAATAAGCTTACGGTATAATCTGCACAATCCTGAGCTGTTGCATTTCCTAACGGACTCATTTTATCTGCATAAGCGATAAATCCGTCAAATCCTTTAACGCCTTGACCGGCAGTCGTAGGTGTTGGTGATTGAGAAATAGTGTTTACACGCACTTTCTTATCTCTACCAAAGAAATAACCAAAACTACGCGCAATACTTTCTAAATAGGCTTTATTATCTGCCATATCATTGTAGTCAGGAAAAACACGCTGTGCAGCCATATAAGTCAAGGCTACGATACTTCCCCACTCATTCATAGCATCTTGCTTATACAATACTTGCATGGTTTTATGAAAAGACATCGCGCTTACATCTGTTCCTTTTTGTGTCCAGTCATATTTTTGATCGGTGTAGTGACGACCTTTACGTACGTTGATCGACATCCCAATACTGTGCAAAACAAAATCAATTTTCCCTCCTAATTCTTCAACAGCTCCGGCAACCAGTTTTTCTAGATCTTCAACCGAAGTTGCATCTGCAGGAATAATTTTTGAACCTGTTTTTTCAGCAAGTTTATTAATACTTCCCATACGCATCGCGATCGGCGCATTAGTCAAAACAAAGGTTCCTCCTTCTTCGTGAACACGTTCTGCAGTTTTCCAAGCAATTGAATTTTCATCCAAGGCGCCAAAGATGATTCCTCGTTTTCCTTTTAATAAATTATAGGACATAATAGTGGTTTAATTTAAGTAGTCAAATATACTGTTTTATTCATTGAGAAGTTGCCTTGCATGGTCAAAAGCTGCTTCGGACGAAGCCTTCCCTCCTAACATTTCTGCCAACTCAGCAATGCGCTCTTCTTTGGTAAGTACGCGAATTCCGGTGGTAGTTTTTTGTGCAATATCTTCTTTATACACTTTAAAGTGTTGCGCACCCTTACCTGCAATCTGAGGTAAATGCGTGATGCTGATCAACTGCATACGGGTCCCCATTGCCTTCATAATATTCCCCATTTTAAGTGCGATCTCGCCGCTCACCCCCGTATCGATCTCATCAAAGATCAATGTGGGTAATTGTGCATAAGCACTTAGAACTGCTTTGATCGCAAGCATTATTCGGGAAAGTTCACCACCGGAAGCTGCCTTTTTCAACTCCTGTGCTCGCATACCTTTATTGGCAGTGAATAAAAAGTGAAGTTGGTCTTTACCATTTTCTAAGAATGAAGTACTATCGGTAAGGCTCACCTCAAAATGTGCGTTAGGCATCCCGAGATCGGTTAAGATCTCTTCAAGCTTTTTGGTTAATGGTTTTATTGCTTTTGTTCGGTTTTGCGTAAGTACTTTTGCGCGCTTCTCAAGATCGAGTTTAGCCTCGGCGATCTCACGCTCTAAATTATGAATGGAAGCATCTAGATTATTTAAAGACTGTACTTCATCATCTAATGAATCGCGTATCTCGATGAGTGCTTCTACACTGTCTACATTGTGCTTTTTCTGAAGATCAAAAAGTAATTTTAATCTTTGCTCTAAACGCGTAAGTTCTTCAGGGTCTCCTTCAGTTTCTGAAGCTAAATCATTTATAGCTTCTGCTACATCGTCAAGTTCAATACTCACCGCTTCAAGCCGATCGCTCAATTCTTTAAGTTGCGGACTAAAACCTGAAAGTTTTGACAAGCGCAGTTTTGCGGTAAGTAGCATTTCGTTGACGCCCACTTCTTCTCTACCTAAAACCTGATAAGCTTCAGCAAGACCTTCGGTGATCTGCTCAACATTATTAAGTGCATCGTGAGCTTTTTCTAGGTGTTCTTGTTCGCCTGCTTTTAAGTTTGCAGCAAGCAATTCTTCTAACAAAAAGCTTTTATATTCTTCTTCTTTTTGCGCTTCCTCTTTTTGTTTCTGAAGCTTTTTAAGCTGTGCCTCTTTCTTGCGGAAATCGGTATAAATTCCTTTATAATCTGAAAGCAGACTTTGATTATCTGCAAAAGCATCTAAAACCTGAAACTGAAAATCTACGTCGGTAACCTCTAAGGTTTGATGCTGACTATGAATATCTACCAGACGCGCTCCTAAAGCAGAAAGTTGACTTAAGGTTACGGGCGTGTCATTTACAAAAGCTCTACTTTTTCCGCTTGCTAAAATCTCTCTACGCACAATAGTTTGCGCTTCATAATCCAGATCTTCTTCTTCAAAAAGAGATTTAAGTGCATACGCATTTACGTCAAAAGTAGCTTCGATGACACATTTTTCTTCAGGATTGCCAATGCTGCTCAAATCGGCACGCTTGCCTAAAATCAAGCCCAATGCTCCCAAGAGAATCGATTTACCGGCACCGGTTTCACCGGTGATCACAGTAAAACCGTCTTTAAAATCAAGGTTAACCGCTTCTATTAAAGCGTAGTTTTTAATCTGTAGATTGGTTAGCAACTAGCGAATACTTTAAAAATTGAAAGAAAATACCCAAGTAAAATGGGTTGTTAGCTTAAGCACAAATATAACAGAGTTTAGCGGCACTTTCAAAGATTTTAATGCCGTCTTATAATTTGATTTGCTGCCAGAAAGAAGACTTAGTTGGCGCCACTTTATTCAATACAGAAACAAGACTGCTCACGTTAACCTGTGGGCCACCAGAGAACATATTTGCAATCTCCTCTGCTTTGGTATCAAAAAACACCCGCGTCAAAAAGTTGTTAGGTCTGCTTGCATAGAGCTGGTTAAACAATTCTAAAGTTGCAGCAACACCTTGTTTTGCTTCCCGCGGATTGTCTGCCATATAATCCAATCCGTTTCTGTGATAAGCGTACATGATATCAGAAAAGGTTCTAAAGTTGGGCGAGAGCAAATCGTTGTTTAGTCTGAATCGGGTTTGCGTTCCGCTTTGCGGAGACCAACCTTCGGTCACCTGTTGCTGCGCCGTATTTACAATACGCAATGCCTCTTGAAAATAAGGTTCTCCCCCATTCAATTCATACGTAGCCGCATCCAAGCCAATAATAGTATATGCATAGAACGCGAGCACTGAGATCAAATTGGAATCAAAACTATTTGGATTGTAGTTTAAAGGCTGAAATTCTGTATATCTAAAATTGAATTGTTTATCATTAAAATTGAAAATAGGCGTGTTATACGTGGTATTGAACACGGGTCTGGAAGATTGCACTTGAACCGAAGCCGTAAAATAATCTGAATCGATATTTGAAACAATGATCACCAGACTGCAATCAATTTTTTCTTGCTGCTTCACATTGAGATCAGTCCAAGTGGTATTGTTCATAAACTCGGTAAGTTCGGTTTTCAAAGTTCTAAAAACCTGAAGATTGCTTTGACCGGTTTGCTCAGCGTTAATGATTACCGAACAGTTGAGCTCTTGCGCCTGAATAGGAAGACTCAACAATAAAAGAGCAACAAGCAATCTAAGCATACATCAAGTTTTGAATCATGTGCAATAAATCTTTAGCGACTTCATCTTTAGGCTTCAATTCCTGTGGAACAACAGCACCAGACTTCGAAATGAAAGTTACTTTATTTGTTTCGGTTTTAAAGCCAGCTCCTTGATCATTTAAAGAATTGAGTACTATTAAATCAAGGTGTTTTCGCTCCAATTTGCCTTTAGCGTTAGCAATTTCATTTTCGGTCTCCAGGGCAAAACCTACTAAAAACTGTTTCCCTTTAGTTTTACCCATATGTGCCAAAATATCTGTCGTTGGCTCCAAAGCGATTGACATCGAAGCTTCTTTTTTCTTGATCTTTTGGTTTGCAACTTGTGCCGGTCTATAATCAGCAACAGCTGCTGCTGCAATAGCAATATCAACCTTGTCAAAATTAGCCTGCACAGCATCCAGCATTTGTGCTGCTGAAGTAACGCGAATAACTTCGATTAAATTGTGTTTCAACTGAAGATGCGTAGGTCCTGAAATCAAAATCACGGAGGCACCTAAACCTGCTGCCGCTTCTGCAATGGCGTACCCCATCTTGCCGCTGCTGTGATTTCCTATGAATCGTACGGGATCAATTGCTTCATAAGTTGGACCGGCAGTAATCAACACCTTTTTTCCTTTAAGCGGAAGTTTGTTTAAAATGTCATCTTCTATAAAAGAGACAATAGCTTCAGGTTCTGCCATTCTTCCTTTTCCCTCAAGACCGCTAGCGAGTTCGCCACTTGTGGCCGGAATCATGATATTTCCGTAAGAAATGAGTTTTTCAAAGGATTGATGGGTGCTTGGATGTTTATACATATCCAAATCCATCGCCGGAGCAAAATACACGGGGCACTTTGCCGATAAGTAGGTTGCTAATAATAAGTTGTCTGAAGTACCGGAAGCCATTTTAGCAAGTGTATTGGCCGTAGCCGGAGCTATAACCAAGAAATCGGCCCAAAGGCCGAGTTCTACGTGGTTATTCCAAACAGCATTCTCGTTTTCCTCTTGAGTAAAGGTAGAAAGCACTTCATTTTTTGAAAGCGTAGAAAGCGTTAACGGAGTAACAAAATCCTTGGCATCGGGCGTCATAATAACACGAACCTCTGCTCCTGCTTTGATAAAGCCCCTAACCAAAAAAGCCGCTTTATAAGCAGCTATTCCGGCGGTTACTCCAAGCAATACTTTTTTACCGCTTAGTATAGACATGACTACTCTGTTGCAGTCGTATCGCGGAAGTAAATTTTATCTTCAAGCCATTCTTGAACAGCCATTGCGTGTGGCTTAGGCAAGCGCTCGTAGAATTTAGAAACTTCTATCTGCTCTTTGTTTTCAAAGATTTCTTCAAGACTGTCGCTGTAAGTAGCAAACTCGTCTAGTTTCTCTAAAAGCTCTCTTTTAATTTCTGTATTTATCTGTGTTGCACGCTTAGCGATGATAGAAATCGCTTCGTAGATGTTTCCGGTAGGAGCATCAATCTCACTGCGGTTATGCGTTACTGTATTTACAGGTGCATCTAGATTCTTAACATCCATAATATTCACTTTATTTAATTAGGAATAATTTTCTAAAATTTGATCAATATCTGCTTTAATCTCATCGGCCTGAGCACGATACTCTCCTTCCGGGAAATAACGGATTAAAGTCTCATACATTTCAATAGCTTCTTCTAATCGCGGCTTCACAAGCACATAAATACTTTTTGAGCCGTACTGATACTGCGAATCTAACTTGTAGAAAAACGCAGCTTCGCGAAAAGGAGAGCCCGGGTAATCTGATAAAAAGTCATCAAATGCCGAAATAGCCACTGGATAGTCCATAATTTTATGCCATCCTTTAGCGACCATATATGATTTTTTCTGAAGTTTTATACTCAACTCTTTAATACGCTCACTTGCATCTGCAGCGTATTCAGACTCAGGATATGCGGTAATGAATTGTTGTAAGTAGTCAAGACCTTTTTCAGTTTCAGACTGGTCAAGCTGATAATTAGGTGATAATTCAGCATAACTCACAGCAGCCTTGTACTGTGCTTCTTCTGCTTTATCTGAGTCAGGATAAGCAGAGACAAAACGGTCAAACTGATAACCTGCTAAATAATAATCTTCAACCTGATAGTGCGAATCTGCATAAAGATACATAATACGTTCTGCCTGTGGCTTACCACGGTAGGCAGGAACGATTTGTTCCCATAATTTTACAGACTTGCGGTATTTTCCGGCATCATACAATGAATCTGCAAAAGAATACTTTAAGCCCATATCCTCAGATTTTAGGGCTTCTTGATATTCACTGCAAGAGGCTAGTGAGATTACGGCTAATAGTATTACTAAAGTTTTCTTCATTAAGCTTAAAAACATCGGGCAAAAATAAGGTTTTTCTAGGGATTACAAAACTTAAAGACCAGTCTCGCTCAAGTATGTTGCAATATTTTCTTGTAAAGTGGAGGTTGCAGCCACCAGCGGAAGCCTAAGCACCTCTTTGCAAATGTGTTTTTGAGCAAGTAGAGCCTTGATTCCTGCAGGGTTTCCTTCAGCAAAAATCAAATCGGCAGCTGGCATTAAGGTATAATGTTTTTTATAGGCTTCGGTATAATTCTCGTGCAATCCCTCTTTGATCATCAATGAAAAAATTGCCGGAACACCTTGCGCCAAAACGGAGATCACTCCGTCTCCTCCAGCAGTCACTGTAGGTAACGCCAAAACATCATCACCAGAAATCACTAGAAACCCTTCTGGGCGATCTTTGATCAAACGCATCATCTGAACCATATCTCCGGCCGCTTCTTTAACTCCGATGATATTATCAAAGGTATTTGCAAGCTTTAATACAGTCTCGGGAAGCATGTTGCTGCCTGTTCTCCCGGGCACGTTATATAGAATTATAGGCAAACTTGTAGCCGTGGCTACAGCTTCATAATGCGCAAAAATACCCGCTTGAGTAGGCTTGTTATAATAAGGAGAAACAGAAAGTATTGCCTTAAAAGCACTTAAATCTCTTTCTTTTAATTCATTGATGACTGCAGCGGTATTATTACCCCCTATGCCTAAAACCAAAGGCAATCTACCTGCATTCACTTCGATCGCTTTCTTGATTACAGCGTCTTTCTCTTGGGCGGATAAGGTGGCATTTTCAGCCGTGGTTCCCATTACCACAAGATAATCTACACCACCGTCGATGTTGTAGTCAATTAATTTGGCAAGACCGTCAAAATCTACACTCAAATCTTCATTAAACGGAGTGGCTAATGCTACACCGGTTCCTCTCAATTCCTGCATGTTATTTTATGCGTTTTAATATTTTTAAATAGTTGATCAGCTCCTTTTCAAACACATCTATCTGATTTAATGGAGTTTTAATCGTGAGATCATTAAATTCCATCATATCCTCAGAAACACCTACTCGAAACAAGGCATTGGATTGTGCCGAAACGAAATCCAAAAATACATTTTCTGTACTGTAATAGCTTAACAAGAGGTCAAAAGGTTTCTTTACAAACGCTTCTATCTCTGAATTTTTCAAACCTCCTACAAAATTAAAGTCACCAGCTCTTAGTGCGATTTGATTTTCTGTGGTGTTTACCTCTTTATTTTCAGTATAAAAAACAATCTTATTTTCAACAGATTGCGACAGGTTATCCATCATTTTTTTTAAACCTGACCACTCCTCAAAAAACCTCGCATCAACCAAAACACCAACCGTTTGAATACAAGCTACCTGCCTTGTTTGAACAGGTTTTTGGCGTGTTTTGTTAACCTTAGTTTTAAGCAAATTGTGCTTCAATCCGTTTAAAAACATCTAAATTTGTTTTGGCGCAAATGTAATTAATTATCGCGCAAAGCAAATCTTTTATTTAATCCTTGATGATTCGATTCTTTTCCCTTCTTTTTCTTGCAAGCATCGCAGTTAGCTGCAAAGATTCACAAGCAACACTCACACAAATCAACGGCAAACAAATCGCCATAACCGATAGTTTAAAAGGTGACGAAGCCATTTTAGAATACATCGCTCCTTATCGAAAGCGTATTGACGATGAAATGGGTGCCGTACTTGCATACGCGCCTACGAGCTTATCTAAAAGCGAAGGCCCGTATAATACCGCCATTGGTAATATGATGGCAGATGCTGTTTATGAATTGAGTAATCCTGTATTTAAAAAACGTACCGGAAAGGAGATCGATGCAGTTTTGCTTAATCACGGCGGTATACGATCTACCTTAAATGCGGGCGATGTAACTATGCGTACCGCTTTTGACATTATGCCTTTTGAAAATAGTGTCGTGGTAGTTGAATTGAACAGCGACCAGATCAAAGAAATGTTTTCCTATTTAGAATCGGGCAAAGCACATCCTATCTCAAATATGCAGATCATTCTAGATCAGGATGAAAAGCTTAAATCTACCACCATCAATGGCAAACCTGTTGAAGAGGGTAAAACCTATTTTGTCGCCACCAATGATTATTTACAGCAAGGCGGAGACCGAATGACGTTTTTTAGTAAACCTGTAAGTATGGAAGTTTTAGATTACAAAATCAGAACTATTTTGGTTGACTATTTTAAAGCCAAAGACACAATTGCCCCCGTTAGAGACAACCGATTTATAAAAGAGTAATTATGATAAGAAGAACCTTTATAAAACAAACCGGAATTGCAACCGCAGCAATTTCTGCATTACCCAGCTTTGATCTTTTTGCTGAAACCAAAAAGACAAAAACAATTACCATTTTGCATACTAACGATGTGCATAGTCATATAGATCCTTTTTCTCCGGAGGATGCTTCGCATCCCAATCAAGGAGGTGTTGCCCGCAGACTCACTCTTGTTGAAGCCATTCGAAAAGAAAACCCCAACACACTTTTATTAGATGCTGGAGATATTTTTCAAGGAACCCCTTATTTCAATTTCTATGGAGGTGAGCTGGAATTTAAATTGATGAGTCTACTTAAGTATGATGCGGCAACCATAGGTAATCACGATTTTGACAACGGCGTTGGCGGTTTGGCAGCCCAAATGCCCAATGCAAGCTTTAAAATGCTGAGCGCCAATTATGACTTCACAAATACAGCTATGGAAGGCCTCACCGAGCCTTACGAAGTTTTTATTAAAGACGGAATCAAAATTGGTGTTTTTGGATTAGGAATTCAGCTTGAAGGTTTGGTTACCAAAGCACTAAGCAAAGAAACAGAATATTTGGATCCTGTTGAAATTGCTCAGGATATGAGCAGCATTCTAAAGGAACAAGAACAATGTGATCTGGTTATTTGTTTATCACATCTGGGCTACGATTACAAGTTTGATAAAATCTCAGACCTTAAACTTGCTGAAAAAACGCGTAATATCGATTTGATCATTGGCGGTCATACGCATACATTTTTAGATAAACCGGTTATTGTAAATAACGCAGATGGCGTAGAAGTTCTGGTAAATCAAGTAGGTTGGGCAGGCATAAATTTAGGAAGAATCGATTTTACCTTCAACCTGGACGGAAGCGTTTCAAATAATGCACGAACCATTACGGTTTAATAGCCTTCTCGACTCTCGTCTGAATAAACTTCGTCTATACTCACAAAGTAAAGCGTAACGCAAGTTTTGTGTACGCAAATAGCAATCTTGGTTCCAACAGCAATTATAGGAATCGAGAGACTATAGGTATACAGAAAAGCTAATATCGCTTCAACTAGCAAGCCTCCACCAATTAGATACAGATAAACATTACTCGGATGCCTGTTTCTTAAAGGGATCAAGAAACAAACCATTGTAAAAAATAACAATAAGATTGCTCCTGAAATAAATAAGAATTTATTGGGGACCAACTCGTAATACATGGTCATAAGATAGATAACCGTATACACACAGAAAATAAGACCAATACCCGGTTCAACCAGCATCTCCTTAGTTATTTTGCGAGATTTGAGCTTCAAAATTGGCAAAAAGGTGTACAACATTGCTGCGGCTGCCAAAATGAACATCACTATAATCTCTACAAAATATTTATGAACATCTATTATTAAAAAGACCTCTCCTATATAAGCCGTAATAAGAAATAAGGCAAAAACGATATTATGTCGTTTTAAAGCGGTATAGTAATAGAAGTAGAAAAATAAATAGAAAAAAGGCTGAAAGAAATAACCTAAATCAATAATCAAGCTTGAACCCAAAATAAAAAGCAAGCAACAGAACATACCAGTAATTAAAACTAGAGACGGCTTGATAAATTGGATTCTTCTTTTCATTGGTTCAAAAGTAAGCCATGGATATCTTTAAATGCTCCTTAAATTTAATGAATTATGAATTTTTATACTAGAAAAACTCCTCGCGTGATTTTAAGATATTCTGAAGTTTGATTAGATAATTCACTAAAAAGATCTTTAAGACAATCATAGAAAACAAAGAGAAGTAGAGTACAACAGTATTAGACCATAGAAATTCATAGATAAACATAGAAGGAGCCATTACTCCCATAGCACCGCCCATAATATACAACGCAAAATTATCTGGATGTTTGTTTTTTACAGGGATTAGTGTACAGAAAAACAACCATGACAAAAGCGCCAGCAAGGCTGGAAAAAAAACAAGATTATTCGGAAGGTTGTCAAAAACCATAAAAGTCAATTCCCAAAAGATATACATAACCGCTATAAGCCCTAACATAGGCCGCAAAAGCTCATTAAGTTCTGTTTTAAAGTTGGCCTTGGCGTATAACGGCCATAAATGATGCAGCATAGAAAAAGTTGCCAGACTATAACAAAGCATAACCAAAGTAAAATACTTTGTAAAGTCTATTAAAAAGAACATTTCGTTGACCAATTCACAGGTCAAATAGAACAATAAAAAGAAGTTATTTTTTTTTGTGCTAGTAACGTAATAGCTATAAATGAGGACAACACAAATAGGACGCAAATAAATAGAGAAACTCAAATCGCACCCCAGCAGTATCAATTCAACCACAGCAGTAAGAATATAAGCTAACAGCAAGTAGTTAGATTTCATTTATAATGCTCTTTTGAGTTTTAGATGCTCATCTCAATAGATCAACATACAATTAGTCTCTTTAAAATTTACAGTGTTTACTATAAATAGTTTGGTTAATCTATCATTAAAGAAAACCCGAATAGTAGAAACAAGTTTTTTACAAGTTAAATTAACTAAATCATCGTTAAAAAATCATCCTCAGAAATGATAGGCACACCCAATTTTTCAGCTTTTTGCAATTTGCTAGGCCCCATATTTTCTCCTGCAACAAGATAATTTGTCTTAGATGAAATACTTCCGGAAGCTTTTCCTCCGTTATCTTCTATCAGTTTTTTTAGTTCTGTGCGTGATACTTTTGAAAACACTCCGGAAATCACAAACGTCTGTCCTTGCAATTTTTCGGTTTGATTTTCTAGCACCGAAGCATCAAGCTCCAATTGCAGACCATAATCCTTCAATCTTTTGATAAGATCTTGATTTGCTTCTTCAGAGAAAAATGAAACCACACTTTGTGCAATACGCGCTCCTATCTCATCTACAGCAACTAAAGTTTCTTCTGAAGCTTCAGCTAACGCATCAATGGTTTTAAACTGCTTAGCCAGTTTACGCGCCACTGTTTCGCCCACATATCTAATTCCTAAACCAAACAAAACCCGTTCAAAAGGAATTTGCTTAGAAGCTTCAATCCCCTTGATCAAGTTATCTGCCGACTTTTCTGCCATTCGTTCTAAAGGCAATATTTGCTCTTTTTTAAGCGTGTAGAGATCAGCATAATTTTTGATCAACCCTTCGTTTACTAATAAAGCTACGGTTTCACCTCCCAAGCCTTCAATATCCATCGCTTTACGGGAAATAAAATGTTGAATTCTACCAATGATTTGCGGAGGGCAACCCATATCATTCGGGCAATAATGCTGCGCTTCCCCTTCCTGACGCACGAGCGTTGTACCACACTCAGGACATTCTGAAATATATTCTGTTGCCGTCGAGTCTGGATCGCGTTGCTCAAAATCAACCCCAACAATTTTAGGAATGATTTCGCCTCCTTTTTCAACATACACGTGATCTCCCTCGCGCACATCTAGCTTTTCAATTTGATCTGCATTGTGTAGCGAAGCGCGCTTTACAATGGTTCCAGCTAATTGCACGGGAACGAGATTTGCAACCGGAGTAATTGCTCCCGTACGTCCTACTTGATAGGTTATTTTTTCAAGAACAGTTTCAGCTTGTTCGGTTTTGAATTTATACGCCATTGCCCAACGTGGTGCTTTAGCTGTAAAACCTAATTCCTCTTGTTGTCTAAAGCTATTCACCTTGATCACAACACCATCGGTCTCATAAGGTAAATCGTGACGATGCTCATCCCAATAATTTAAAAACTCAAAGGTTTCTGCAGTTGAAGCGGTTTTTTTTGCCACCTCCGGAACTTTAAATCCCCAAGAACGCGCTTTTTCTAAACTTTCGAACTGCGAAGCAATATCCAGGTTTTCTCCCACAATACTATACAGTAAACATTCCAGCGGTCGCTTAGCCACCTCTGCACTATCCTGAAGTTTTAAACTTCCCGAAGCGGTATTTCTTGGATTGCTATAAGGCTCATCTCCGGCCTCTACACGTTCAGCGTTCATGGCTGCAAAACCCGCAAGCGGAAGTACAATTTCACCGCGTATATCAAATTTAGCAGGAAAATCACCTTTCAACTTTAAAGGCACACTGCGAATGGTTTTAACGTTATTGGTCACATCATCCCCTTGTACACCATCACCACGCGTAACTGCGCGCACCAAAACTCCTTCCTCGTACGTCAAACTAATAGAAGCCCCGTCATATTTAAGTTCGCACACATATTCAACGGCACCATCAACTAATTTTTTTATGCGCTTTTCCCAATCTTCAAGATCCTCTTGCGAGTAACTATTGTCAAGAGAATACATGCGATGCTCGTGCTTTACAGTAGCAAAATTTTTGGTCACCTCTCCTCCTACCCGAAGTGTTGGCGAATTAGCATCATAAAATTCAGGATGCTTTGCCTCCATTTCCTGAAGCTCCTTTAATTTCTGATCAAAGGTATAATCATCAACCTGAGGCTTGTCAAGCACATAATATTCATAATTATACTGTCGCAATTCTTGACGAAGCGCTTCAATTTTTTCTTGGGCAGTCATAGTGTACTAAAAATTAGCAGGATGTAAATTTCGGCTTTGCCAGAATCATAGAATTTGATTTAAGGCAAAAACTGAAATACAACCAGTCGTTTGTGAAAATAATTTTTGGGGTCAAAATTAAACTTTAGCATCCCCGAAGCAAATTGAGCATCATTAATAGGCCCAACCTCTTCTAAAACCCAGAAATACTCTGAGATCAATTCATTATAATAGCTTTGTGAACGCATCATCTTAAAGAAGATGCCATCCTCGTTGATTTTAAGCGGTTGATGATTTTCTTGATGTACATCTGCGTGTAAACCCGATGCTTCGTAAACTTCTTCTAAAGATTCTGGAAGAACCTTAAGCTTTTGATGCGCACTAAAATTGCCAGACTCTAAATCTTTAAACAATGCCAAATATGCCTTTTCTAAAGGCAGTGATGGATAAATACCGTTCAATTGAAGTTCAAAATGAGCTACCAACGCATTCAAGGCTTTTGCTTTTTCCAGTCCTAATTCAATTTGAAATTCACTGATGCGCTCATCACGCGTCAAACAAGATGTACAAACAAAGAAAACAGCCAGCACCAACCACCTCATGTATCTTTAAGTATTTTCGGGCTTTAAAAATTTTGAAGTGTGATCAGGTTCAAAGGCTTTCATTTTCTGAAGCAAACGCTCTACATCAGCATCTTCAATTAAGAGTTCGCGATTGTTTTTATTTAAAAAACCACGTTTTACCATCTCATCCAACATTGCGATCAAGTGATCGTAAAATCCATTGGTATTGAGCAAGCCTATGGGTTTATGATGCAATCCCAACTGACTCCAGGTAATGATCTCAAAGAGCTCTTCAAAGGTTCCAAAGCCACCGGGAAGCGTAATAAAACCGTCACTCATTTCTTGCATTTTAAGCTTGCGCTCGTGCATATTTTGGGTTGTAATAATTTCGTCCAGATCAGGATATACAATTTCTTTGGTCTTTAAAAATTCTGGGATAATCCCAATAGCTTTGCCTCCATTTGCCAAACTCGCCTTAGCCACTTTACCCATAATCCCCAATTGCGAACCACCATAAATCAGTGTGAGTTGATGTGCTGCCAGTTTTTGACCAAGCAGACTTGCTTGTTCTATTATTTTTGGATCTGTGCCTTCACTGCTTCCGCAAAAGACACATATTGATTTTAAATCGTTCATTAACGTTGTGCTTTTATCATTCTTGGCTTTCCTGCAAAATCATCACGTAATTCTACTTGAGAAAAACCAATATTCTTTAAGAGACTTACGGTTTCTGCACTTAAATATTGATTGATTTCAAAATACAAAATTCCGTTAGGTTGGAGAGCTTTGATAGCGAGTTCTGCTATTTTTTTATAAAAAATTAAGGCATTTTGATCTTCTACAAAAAGCGCCAGATGCGGCTCGTAATTCAAAACATTTGCCTTGATCTCTACTTTTTCCAAATCACGCACGTAAGGCGGATTGGAAACAATCACATCATAAGATCGATCGAGCGCCTGACAATCCAAGATATCCTGCTTGATAAATTGAACATTCACCGCATTTGAGGAGGCATTTGCTTCAGCGATTTTTAAAGCATCTTCTGAAACATCTATCGCAGTGACTTTGGCTTCAGGAAGCAATTTTGCAAGACTCACAGCGATCGCTCCGCTTCCGGTACCAATATCGAGAATGGTACAGCTTGTATTTTTAAAATCAGTATAAATCCAGTCGACCAACTCCTCCGTTTCGGGTCTTGGAATCAAAACCGCAGGCGATAACTGAAACGGAAAACCATAAAATTCAGTTGAAGCTACAATGTATTGTAAAGGCTCGTTTTGTTGCAATCGCGACAAAGCCTTGTCAAATAAATTACGTTGTGCTTCATCAAGTTTTAGTTGAAAATTCAACGGAATTTCATATGCTGCGAGTTTTAAATACTCCTGAACCAAAAATTTAAAAAAAGTCTCGTATTCCTCCTGCGGATAAAGCGCTTCTAATTCCTTATAAAAATGGGTTCTATAGGCTTTTAGCGTCATTTAAAAAGTTTTAAGCATATGTACAGGACACGCGCTGTGGCCGGTGCATCCCATGGGTCCGTCGATGTATTCAAAACCAGATTTTTTATAAAGCTTTTGAGCAGCTTCCATATACGGCATCGTCTCAATGTACACTTGTTCAAAGCCAGAAGTTTTAGCAAAATCCAGACAAACATCCATCAGTTGCTTTCCTACACCCTTTCCGCGCAGCGATGCAGAAATATACATTTTCTGAAGTTCACAAACCGGACCGTCATAGCTAGCCAAAGCAGCGATGCCAGCTCCACCTAAAAGTTTTCCATCTTCTTCAATAACAAAATATTCTGCTTGATCTACATCATACGTCTCATACATACAATCGAGTGCTTTATCTGCATACGCCGTTCCTACTTTGGGTACACCCATTTCAATTAAAATCGATCGTAATAAGGCTGCTAACTCCTCATTATCTGATGCTTTAATTGCTCTGATTTGCAACATAGATATTCTTACTTTTAAATGGTATTTTTGAGGCTGTGAAGATACACGAAAAATATATGTCGCGTTGCCTGCAACTGGCCAAAAACGGTCTTGGCAACACCTATCCCAACCCAATGGTAGGCAGTGTTATTGTCTATGAAGACCGCATTATAGGTGAAGGTTGGCACCAACAAGCCGGGC
This sequence comes from Leeuwenhoekiella sp. CH_XMU1409-2, assembly GCF_037029365.1. Classification (NCBI taxonomy): domain Bacteria; kingdom Pseudomonadati; phylum Bacteroidota; class Flavobacteriia; order Flavobacteriales; family Flavobacteriaceae; genus Leeuwenhoekiella; species Leeuwenhoekiella sp. CH_XMU1409-2. Next base: position 52,466 of record NZ_JAYMEI010000006.1, read on the forward strand.
AACCCCACGCCGAAGTAAATGCTGTAAACAGCGTAAATGATCAATCACTACTCGACAAATCTATCATTTATGTAAGTCTTGAACCTTGCAGTCATTATGGAAAAACACCGCCGTGCAGCGATCTGATTATCGCTAAAGGAATTAAAAAAGTGGTCATAGGTACGGTTGATCCTTTTGCTGAAGTTGCGGGCCGCGGAATCAAAAAATTACTCGATGCTGGTTGTGAGGTTTTAGTTGGTGTTCTTGAGCAAGAATGCCAACAGCTTAACAAGCGCTTTTTTACTTTTCATCAACAAAAGCGTCCTTATATAATCCTAAAATGGGCAGAAAGTCTGGATGGTTTTATTGCTCCTGAAGCGAAGAGTAGAAGCACCCGTGAACCGGTTTGGATCACCAACGCCTACAGCAAGCAATTAGTACACAAGTGGCGCGCAGAAGAACAAAGTATTTTGGTAGGAACCAAAACCGTAGAAGCAGATAATCCCAGCCTTACTACTAGAGATTGGAGCGGTAAATCCCCTACGCGAATTGTTCTTGATCGCGAACTCAAAATCTTTGAGGAAAGTAGGGCTTTTGATGAAAGCGCTACAACACTGGTTTTTACTGAAAAAAGCAAAGAAAGTACAAGTTCAACAAAATATATCACCGTTGATTTTGATAAAAACCTGATTACCGAAGTGCTCCAAACGCTTTACAAAGAAGGTTTACAATCGGTGATCATTGAAGGTGGAAGTGCCACTTTACAAAATTTCATTGATCAAAAACTTTGGGATGAAGCCCGTGTGTTTAAAGGGAAACAAAACTTCCATAATGGAATAAGCGCTCCTAAACTATCCAATGCTCAACCTATAAGATCTAGTCAACTAACCGGTGACCATTTGGTCTATTACACTCACGTAAATGATTAAAAACATTGTTTTCGATTTTGGTGATGTCTTCATCAATCTCGATAAAAAAGCTCCCGAGCAAGCTTTAGCCAAAATGGGAATTCGGCATATTGATGAGGAGATGACCACTTGGCATAATATGTATGAAAAAGGCTTGATGAAAAGTAAGCAACTTACAGAAAACTATCTCAAAAAATTTCCTTCACTCACCGCATTATCTTTTAAACAAGCCTGGAACAGTATTATTTTAGATTTCCCGCAACATCGTTTGGATTGGATTATGCAACTGGCAAAAGACAAAACCTACAGACTTTTCCTTTTGAGCAACACCAATGATTTACATATAGAACAGGTGATTAAGAATATGGGTGCACTGCGGTATTCACAATTTCAAAATTGCTTTGAGCGCTTTTACCTTTCTCAAAAGATCAATATGCGCAAACCTGACCTTGAGATTTACGATCACGTGCTTCAAAACGATACTTTGATCGCTGAAGAAACCTTATTTATAGACGACACCCTTTTAAATACTGCGGCAGCCGCATCTATGGGAATTCATACTTGGCATTTGGAACCGGGCGTACAAGACGTAACACAACTATTTGAAGTAAAAAAGGACTTATTTTGATCTATCTTTTACTGAGCATAGTATCCTCAAGTATTATTTTTCTTGTCTTTAAATTATTTGACAAATACCAAGTCAATACATTTCAAGCTATCGTAGTTAATTACCTCATCGCAAGTGTATCTGGTATATTATCTTATGATCAGCCTATAAATTTTACTGCAATCCCATCCTATTCTTGGTTGCCGGGGACATTATTTCTGGGTGTTCTTTTTATAGTGATCTTCAATCTGATGGCGATCACAACACAACGCAGCGGACTTTCTGTAGTTTCTGTAGCGACCAAAATGAGTGTAGTACTACCAATTACATTTGGTTTGATCTACTATAACGAAAGCTCAGGAACACTCAAGATCATAGGAATTTTGCTGGCGCTGATCGCAGTGTATTTGGTTTCGCTGAAAAAATCAAACGATAAATCAACAACAACACAAAGCAGTTTACTATTCCCTATTCTTGTTTTTCTGGGAAGTGGAATTATAGACACGACAATCAAATTTCTTGAAGACAGTTACGTGGCCGAACAAGATGTACCCCTGTTCTCGGCGATGATTTTTGTCACCGCATTTATTTTGGGCATCAGCGTTTTAGGTTACCAACTTTTAAAAGGAAAAGAAAAACTTCATTTTAAAAACCTGCTAGGCGGTATCGCATTGGGAGTTCCTAACTATTATTCCATTTACTTTTTGGTTCAGGCGTTAAGACATCCTTCACTAGAAAGTTCAACGGTTTTTACACTGAACAATGTGGGAATTGTAATGGCTGCAACTTTGATCGGAATTTTATTTTTTAAGGAAAAACTTTCCACAAAAAACTGGATCGGCATTGCGATCGCAGTAATAAGTATTATACTCATCGCTGTTGTAAAATCGAATTAATGGAAGAACAAACAAGCAGAGACACCTATAAAACGATTGCAAAAACCAGCGAAGAATCACTCTTTAAAGACCGAGGCAGTAAGTTTATAGGGCAAGCACATCCGGTAAAATCTGAAGCCCAAGTTGAAGAAGTTTTAGCTGCACTGCATCAACAACACAACAAAGCTTCTCACATCTGCTACGCTTGGCAGTTAGGCAAAAATTACGAGCAGTACAGAGCTAATGATGATGGCGAACCCAACAATTCTGCAGGACAGCCCATTTACGGACAATTGCAATCTTTTGAAGTAACAGACACCTTAGTAACGGTAATTCGATATTACGGCGGAACCAATCTAGGTGTAGGCGGATTGATTCAGGCATACAAAACAGCAGCACAATTTGCATTAGAAAGTTCAAAAATAGTGGTCAAAACCATTACTGAAGAACTTCAGTTGAACTTCGAGTATGCTTTATTGCATACAGTTATGCGCATCATCAAAGAAGAACAACTTGACATCGCACACCAAGAAATGGAGCTCAGTTGTGAAGTAACCGTATCAGTAAGAAAAAATGATCTGGAGCGAATTCAAGAACGTTTTAATGCGGTCTTCGGTATAAAAACTACTGTTTTGTAGCTTCGTCTTCAGCCAAAAGCTCTAAAATATATTCAGGACATCGCGTAGGGCGATTCGTTTTCATATCTACAAAGACCAAAGTCGTCTCTGCTTTTGTTAATAATTCTTGATTTTGATTAGTAATTTCATAGTCAAAAACTATACTGGCGCGAGGTGTTTTTCGCAAGGTAGTTTTAACCGTTAAAAGATCGTCAAAAAAAGCAGGCTTTAAAAAAGAAATTCGCATGTCATAAACAGGAAGCATCACGCCGTTTTCTTCCATTTTTTTGTAGGAAATTCCTAAATTTTCAAGCCATTCAATGCGTGCAACTTCCAGATATTGAGGATAATTACCATGATAAACAACTCCCATTTGATCGGTCTCACCGTACCTAACTTTAACAAAACTATTATGCGATTTCATACAGTTATTAACAAATAAATTTATACTTTCAAAAGCGAAAAGAGTATGCGATAAAAATTCTAAAAAAGCAATCTTATTTTCTTTTTTTATTACAATTTTTGTTCACATATTTGCCCCGCACTGAATGAAACGAAGATCTCTTTATTTTCTCACTTTTCAGTCGTCCGAAACCAAAAATAACTAAAAACTTCACCACAAGAATGAGTATGACTGCGCAAACAGTATGGGATAATTGTCTCTCATTTATACAGGACAATATAACCCCGCAGGCTTACAAAACCTGGTTTGAACCTATACGAGCGGTTAAACTTACAGACAATGCGCTAAGCATACAGGTACCCAGTAAATTCTTCTATGAATGGCTAGAAGAACATTACGTTAAATTACTTAAGGTATCGCTCACTAAAGAACTAGGTGAACATGCAAAATTGGTTTATGTGATCCGTATGGAAAACACCTACGGAAACAAGCAACCCTTTACCGAAAAAATTCCGAGTACCAACCGTCCTAATACAATGAAATCTCAAGAGGTTGATGCTCCCTTAAAAAATAAAAATCCCGAGCTTAAGAATCCGTTTGTGATTCCCGGCATTCGTAATCTGGAAATTGAGTCTCAACTTAATCCTAATTACAACTTTGACAACTTCTTAGAAGGAGATTCTAACCGTTTGGCACGTTCTGCCGGTATGGCTGTAGCCAATAAACCAGGCGGAACTTCATTCAACCCACTTTTAATCTTTGGTGGCGTTGGTTTGGGTAAAACGCATTTGGCACATGCGATCGGTGTTCAAATTAAAGACCGCTATCCTGATAAAACTGTCTTATATATTTCAGCTGAAAAATTCACCCAGCAATATATAGAGTCGGTTAAAAAGAATAATAGAAATGACTTTATACATTTCTATCAAGTGATCGATGTTCTAATTGTAGATGATATTCAATTACTTTCTGGAAAAGCGGGTACACAGGATGTGTTTTTCCACATTTTTAACCACTTGCATCAAAACGGAAAACAGGTTGTCTTAACCAGTGATAAAGCACCTGTTGATATGCAAGATATTGAGCAGCGTCTCTTGTCTCGTTTTAAATGGGGACTTTCAGCCGAATTGCAATCACCAGGTTTTGAAACGCGCGTTTCTATCATCAAAAACAAACTGTATCAAGACGGTGTAGAAATGCCTGAAGATATTGTGGAGTTTTTGGCTAACAATATCAAGACAAACATTCGTGAGTTAGAAGGTGCTATAATTTCGCTTATAGCCCACTCTTCTTTCAATAGAAAAGAGATCAATCTGGAGCTTGCTAAAAAGATTGTCGACAACTACGTTAAACATACCAAACGTGAAGTTTCTATAGATTATATCCAAAAGGTTGTAAGCGATTATTTCCAGATGGATGTTGACACCCTGCAATCTAAAACACGTAAGCGTCATATTGTTCAGGCACGTCAACTCGCTATGTTCTTTGCTAAGAAGTTGACTAAAGCTTCGCTGGCAAGTATCGGTTCTCAAATAGGAAAAAGAGACCACGCCACCGTATTGCACGCTTGTAAAACAGTAGATAATTTATCTTCTACAGACAAGCAGTTTAGAAAATATGTTGAAGATCTCAACAAAAAGCTTACGATGTAAATCGCAGCGTATATTTAAGACTGAATATACCTCCTAAAATATACAGAAGATGAAAACGCATATTTTAATGGTTTGCTTAGGTAATATTTGCAGATCACCACTCGCCGAAGGTCTTCTAAAATCAAAACTTGATGCTGAAAGATTTCAAGTTGATTCTGCCGGAACCGGTCATTGGCACGTAGGCAGTATGCCAGATTCCCGAAGCATTGCCGTTGCTCAAAAAAATGGTTTGGATATCACAGATCAACGCGGTATGCAGTTTAAACCGGCGTTTTTTGATCGCTATGATCACATCTTTGTGATGGACAATTACAATTATGAAGATGTAGTTGCTCAAGCCACTAAAGATGAAGACAAAGCAAAAGTTCAGCTTATTTTAGACGAAATCTTTCCGGGAGAACGTGTTGATGTTCCTGATCCTTACAATGATAGTTTGAGGGGTTTTGACCGCGTTTACGAAATGCTTGACGAGGCCACTACAAAAATTGCAGAGCGACTTAGTTAATCTCAAGTACAAACTATGCATATCAAAACTGAACTTGGTAAACTTTATCTCATTCCGGTAACGCTTGGCGACACACCACCCTTGGAAGTGATGCCGGGAATGGTGCAAAAGATCGTTGAGCAATTAGATGATTATATAGTTGAAAATGAAAAAACAGCACGTCGTTTTATAAAACAGATTTCTCCAAAAAAACCACAACCTTCCCTAATCCTACATGCCTTAAATAAACATACGGAAGTTTCTGAAATACCTAACTTTCTAGATGCTTGTTTAAAAGGTAAATCTATGGGATTAATGTCTGAAGCCGGAGTTCCCGGTGTTGCAGATCCCGGTGCTGAAGTGGTGCGCATCGCTCATGAAAAAGGTATTCAAGTTGTTCCGCTTGTTGGTCCTTCTTCAATCTTAATGGCGATGATGAGTAGCGGAATGAATGGTCAAAACTTTGCATTTAACGGCTATTTACCCATTGACCAAAAAGAAAAGCGCAACGAGCTGAAGCGCTTAGAACACCTTTCTAAAGACTATAACCAAGCACAACTTTTTATTGAAACCCCTTACCGTAACAATAAGATGCTTGACGAACTTTGCAATACCTTGAATGGCTCTACACGATTATGCATCGCTTGCGACATCACATTAAACACCGAGTTTATCGTAACCAAACCCATTTCTGTCTGGAAAACCAATAAACCGGATTTACATAAAAGACCCGCGATCTTTATTATACAACATTAAAAAAGCGACCCACAGGTCGCTTTTTTAGTTCTATATGAATATTGATCTTAACTTTCTAAGTTTACTTTCGCAGTACGATTAGGCTCTATAAAAGAAACATCATATCCTGAAAACTTCTTCATATAGCTGCGTATAGAAGTCCCAAAAGCATCTCTAAAACCCTCTACGCCACCAGAGCGTAAATAACTTTTAACGCTACCTGGACCTGCAAGATGCGCAGCTGCCAGAATTCCAGATTCTGTCACCTTCACACCATTGATCACTTTACCATTAAAGCGTTTGATGTCTTTTCTTAAAACCCACTTGTTACGCGAGGCATTAGCTACAAAGGCTTTCTCCTGCCAAACGGGATTGTTCAAAAATTCTTCAGTATCTGTTATTCCTAAAAGCAACAAGGTACTTCTGCCAAACTGATACTTACCTAAATATCCAAGCTTGTTAATGCGCTTGTAATCATTTTGTGATTCTTTAAATCCTAAAGCTTCTTTGAAACCTGTGAACGATTTTCCGGGAGTAGCAAGATTTAAATTTGAAGTGTTGTCCAAAACTGACGAATCTACTTCATCAAATTGCGGAACAGTATAAAATAACTCTAAACCTTCAGTAGAATTTTCGCGTGGCTTATCTGCATCTTTTACTGACATGCTTAATGCCACAAGTCCAAATACAGAAGGAAGCGCTGCTAGTTTTACTATGTTTTTCGTCATAAACTAATTTTCAGACAGGTAGTAACGCGCCACTGAAATACCCATCTATATTACCGCGCAAATATACGAATAGAATTCAAGCGATTGATTATGAATTGGTTAAGCTTTTCCCAAAGTCAACAAATTCAATAAAATAGCTGCTATTTTAAAGCAATCACTACTTTTTATTACCGATTTTAACATTTACAAATATCCTTTTTGAAGATTATGTAAACATTTAACATTTGTTAAATTATCGGTTAATGCCCTGCTTGTTAATCCAATTAATATACTGCTTTCTGTTTGCATTGTGCTGAGCCATAGTCTTCGCAAAAAGATGATAGCCGGGATTAGAAACGTCTGCAACAAAGAAATAGTATTGATGATTTTCAGGATTTAACACTGCATTAATTGCAGATAGATCGGGCATAAAGATAGGTCCGGGTGGTAAACCGGCATATTTGTATGTGTTATACGGAGAATCTGTTTCCAGATCTTTATATAGAACACGCTTTATGACTTGGTCAAAATCATTCTGCGTTTTTTTTACCGCATAAATTACCGTCGGGTCTGCATCCAACTTCCAACCGTTATGCAAACGATTCAAATAAACTCCGGCAACTCTTGGGCGCTCATCATTTTTTGCTGTTTCTTTTTGAACAATAGATGCTAGCGTATATACTTCAGCTGGTGTTAATCCTTGTGCTTTTGCTTTGGCTTTTCGATCCTCGGTCCAGAATTTCTTATACTCTTTGAGCATACGGTCGCGGTATTCTTCAGCATCTGTATTCCAATAAAACTCATAGGTATTGGGCAGATACATGGTAAGCGCTGTTTCTTCAGAAAATCCGTTTTCCTTTAAAAATTCAGCATCAGTAAAGGCTTCAATCAGCGCTGTACTGTCCACTTCAAGCTGTTGCCCTATACGCCCCGCAAGATCTACAAGCCGTTCTTGATTATTAAAAGCGATTTTGACCGGAGTATTCCCGCTACGGATCGCATTTACGATCTCATTATTATTACTCCCCTTTTTAATAATAAAATGACCAGCCTTGACATTACTCGTATAGCCCTTACGCTCAGCGACTTGGTCAAAAGATTCCAGATCTTTAACTAGAAGTTCTAAATCTGCTCTTACATCACTATAGTTTGCATCAGATCGTACATAAATATGAGCCTCCCCATTATTAAATGCGGTATTGGGAGAGAAAAACTTACCGTAAATCGTGTAGGCAAAAATCCCGCCGATAATCATCCCGATTACTGCAGTAGCTGCAATGATTTTTTTAATGTACATCTGTGTGAATTAATTGGTATAAATATTCGTTTCTATAACTTCCGCCTACGCGTGTCCAATCTTTTTTGAGTCCTACGCGTTCAAAACCTTGTTTTTCAAACAATTTAATACTTGGAGCATTTTCTTCAAGTATGTTTGCATACAACTGATGAAACTCTAGGCGTTTAAAGGCGTATTTAATAATGAGTTTCAACGCTTCGGCACCATAGCCTTTTCCACGTTCCACTTTACTAAAGATCAAAATCCCTAAGCCTGCACGATTATTTCTAGGATCAAAATCAAACAGATCGATCATTCCTAAAGCTTCTTGATTATCGGCTTTGCAAATCACTAAGCGCAATTGCTTTGCCTCGTAAATATCTTTGTGTGAATTCTTCAGGTATTGCTTCAGTAAAAATTTAGAAAACGGAGTGAGCGTTGTACTCAGCTCCCACAAGTCTTCATCATTCTCGATCTCAAATACCAGATCCAGATCTTCTGGTTCAAGCGCTCTTAAATAAACTAAGTCTCCTTTTAGCGTTAATCCCTCCATACTCCTTCAAAAACTTTTTGGGCCGGGCCTATGAGAAAGATATTTTTATACCCCACTCCTTCTGGTTCAAATTCGATTTTTAAATTACCACCTTCTACCTGTAAGGGAATACTCGTATGACTTACTTTTCCCTGTTTGTGAATGGCCAAAGCTACCGCGGTTGCTCCCGTACCGCAACTCAACGTCTCATCCTCTACTCCACGCTCATAGGTACGCAACCTGAAGCCTTCAGTCGTAGCTTCAACAAAATTGATGTTACTTCCGGCTTTGCCGTAAAGCGGTCCGTAGCGCAATGCTGCTCCATTACTTTTCACATCATAATGTTCTATATCGTTCACCCACTGCACGTGATGCGGTGAGCCGGTATCTAAAAATAAATGATCTTCATATTCTTTGATTTCTGAAACATCTTGCATTTTAAGATGTACCAGACCATCTTTTATATACGCTTCGTGTAAACCATCTATTGCTTCAAAAGTGGTTGAATTTTTAATCACTCCCAACTCTTGAGCAAAAGCTACGATGCAACGCCCTCCATTACCACACATTGAACTTGGGTTGCCATCTGCATTATAATACACCATGGTAAAGTCCTGATCCTCGTGGTTTTCAAGCAAGATCAAACCGTCTGCACCTATGCCAAATTTTCGGTCACAAAGTTGCTTTACGAGTTTGGTATCATTTTTGGAAAATATATGTTGACGGTTATCGATCATTACAAAATCGTTGCCGGTGCCTTGGTATTTATAAAAAGGTATAGACATAGCTGGTTTTTTTTAAGCTTCGCAAAAATACATAAAGCGAATATTCTACACCTTGTTAAGACCGAGTTAAATACTGCAACACGATATACTGTCACTCGTATTTATAATGTTATATAAAAAAATAGAAACGTATTATGAAAAAATTTGCAAGCCTATTGTTTGTTGCCATCTTAGGTGGTGGTATTACTCTGGGAGCATATAAGCTGCTGGAAGATGAGTCTAGAACTGAAGTTTCTAACCCAACTACTAATTCTAATTTTAGTACTGTAAGCTATGAAGGCCGACCGATAAGCAGCACGAATGCCGACTTTACCGAAGCTGCCGACCGTACCGTTCATGCTGTTGTTCACGTAAAAAATGTACAAACCCAAAGGCAACCCCGTAATTTAAGAGAATTCTTCTATGGTGGTGGAGAAACCCGCAAAGGACTCGTAGGTGCCGGTAGTGGCGTGATTATTTCTGCAGATGGTTATATTGTAACCAACAATCACGTGATCGATGGAGCTTCAGAACTTGATGTGTCTTTAAATGATAACCGAACCTTTAAAGCTGAAGTAATCGGTACAGATCCGCAAGCAGATATCGCACTTTTAAAAATCGATGCTGATGAAGACCTTCCTTATTTACCTTTTGGAGACTCAGATAATGTGCGTCTTGGAGAATGGGCGCTTGCTGTAGGAAATCCATTTAATTTAACTAGCACAGTGACTGCAGGAATTATTTCGGCTAAAGCCCGAGATATCAATGAATATGATTCAAATCCGCAATCTTTTATTCAAACCGATGCTGCGATCAACCCCGGAAACAGTGGTGGTGCATTAGTAAATATCAATGGAGAATTAATTGGTATCAATACCGCTATTACTTCACAAACCGGTAGTTATGTAGGTTACGCATTTGCTGTACCCTCTAATAATGCGCGTAAAATTGTAGAAGATATTCTTGAATATGGTGATGTACAACGTGGAATATTAGGAGTAAGCGGAACCAGCTTAAACCCAAGTATTGCCAGTCAGCTTGACGTTGATGCTGTTGAAGGTGTTTATGTTGCAAATGTTGAATTTGAAAGCGGCGCAAAAAAAGCTGGATTACAAGAAGGAGATATTATCACTCAAATTGATGATGTAGAGGTAAATAAATTTTCAGATTTATCTGGATATCTTGGTTCAAAACGTCCTAATGACGTGGTGCAAGTAACTTATACCAGAGACGGTGAACGCAATACAGTTCCTGTAACCCTCTTAAAATATGAAGCTTTTGTTATTGAAAAACCAGGTTTAGAAGTTCGCGAGGCGTCTAAAGATTTACTGAAAGAATACGGAGTGAGGAATGGAGTCGTGATCTCTCAGGCCACTAATGAGAAATTAAAAAGATATGGATTAAATGGCATCCTGATCACCGAAATAGATGAGGAAGCTGTACAATCGGTAGATGACGTAAAACGCATTATGAATGCTAAAAATCCAAATGAGCCGGTGAGCATAAGCTTTGTAGGGAAAGATGGAGAGAAAAAGCAAATTATTTTTCAATAGTAAATCACCTCAGGGCTATTCCATAAGGCATTGTCTGGAAACCAACGTTTAATTTCGAGACAAGCCACGGAGTATTTGACCCTTTGGCGGCGCCAATAAAATTAGTATCCTGTCATTTAATCTCAATTATCGAGAAATTCTAGTGAAATTAAAGCCCTTCGATCGAAGGGCTTTTTTTATTCTAAAATCGCACAACGAAAACGATATAGTTAAGTATCTTTGCCGAAAATTTAAACATACAACACACTTAACTAATGACAACTCCTAATACCTACGAAAAAGAACTTGCCTTTCAAGCCGACAGACGCCGTGCCACCATTGAGTTCATTAAAATCGTTAGTGATCTTTGGTATGATAATAATATCGAACTGGTATTATTCAGAAATCAGCTTATTGATCGTAACGTGAGCGAAATCCTCAATTTGCACGCCTATGCCGGAGCATTTGTTCAAAAACCTATTTCCATATTTGATAGTGTAGAACTCGCTAAGGCTATTCAGCAAGTCAGCCTCCCTCCTGCTAAACTTGATATTGGTAAACTTACTTATGAATACCATATTGAAGACAATGAATATACCGACGCTAAAGCCTTTGTTCATGACAAATTAAAAGACGCACAAGACGCAGAAGCTATCTCTCCCAAAGATGTGGTCTTATACGGTTTTGGAAGAATTGGCCGACTTGTCGCACGCGAATTAATGACCCGAACGGGAAGCGGCAATCAGTTAAGACTTAGAGCCATTGTTGTTCGTGGCGCTATTGATGAAGCGGTCTTAAAAAAACGTGCATCTCTTTTAAAAAGTGATAGTATTCACGGGGATTTTCCGGGAACTATAGATGTTAGTTTAGAACGTGAAGCTTTAATCATAAACGGTACTACGGTAAAATTAATTTCAGCCAACAATCCTGAAGATATTGATTACACTCAATACGACATTGACGAAGCACTCATTATTGATAACACCGGTGCTTTTAGAGATCAAGAGCAATTGAGCAGACATTTAATTGCAAAAGGAGTTTCAAAAGTACTGCTCACCGCCCCGGGAAAAGGAATTCCCAATGTGGTTCACGGAGTAAATCACACACAGGTGAACCCTGACGAAACTTCAATCGTATCTGCAGCCTCTTGCACCACCAATGCGATCACTCCGGTTTTAAAAGTTATTGAAGAAACTTTTGGTATATCCACTGGTCATTTAGAAACCATACACGCCTATACCAATGATCAAAATCTGGTCGATAATATGCACTCTAAATATAGAAGAGGCCGCGCAGCTGCGCTCAATATGGTCATTACAGAAACGGGAGCCGGTAAAGCGGTTGCTAAAGCCCTACCAGACCTCGAAGGAAAACTTACCTCAAATGCGATACGCGTACCGGTGCCTAACGGTTCGCTTGCGATACTCAATCTTAAACTGAAACAAAAAACCACGGTTGAAACCATTAATGCAACTTTAAAAAAGTATGCTCTAGAAGGTGATCTGGTCGAACAAATTAAATATTCGATCAATACAGAACTTGTTTCCAGCGATATCGTTGGCTCTTCGGCACCTTCCATTTATGACAGTCAGGCTACGTTGGTTTCTTCAGATTCAGAAAATGCTGTGCTGTATATTTGGTACGACAATGAGTATGGTTACAGCCATCAAGTTATTAGACTCGCAAAGTATATTTCAAAAGTGCGAAGATTCACCTATTATTAATCCTTTGAATTTCAGTAAATTGATAACATAAACTAAAGTTTATATTTATTATGCTAATAGAAGTAAAACGCTTAGAATTGATTATTTTTGCAGGCTTTATATACTAAGATGGGATACGCTCCGTTTTCCCACACATAGAAAAATGACTAGCTAAAATGAATACTATAAAAATCAACTTCCTCCTCTTCTTTTTTGCGATAGCAGCTGTTTCGGCTCAAGAAACGCAAAACGCAGAACAACCAACCGAGCCTAAAGTAAATACGATCTCGCAACAGTTTGAAGATTTACTTGAAAATTCAAATAACTATCAGGAATATAAAGTTGTTAAGCAAAATGCGCTTCAAAAACTGAAAAGTAACGCTGCCGATAGTATCAATGGATTGAAAGGACAAATAGTAGGGCTTCAGGAGGAAATTCAAACTCAGGATGCAAAAATCAGTGAATTAAACAAATCACTTGAAGATACACAAGGTACGCTCGATCAAACCAGAGCAGAAAAAGACTCTATTTTTTTCCTAGGTATGCCTATGAGTAAAGGCAGTTATATGGGAATGATGTGGGGCATTGTGGCGGTTTTAGCTTTAGCCTTAATTTTCTTCATTTTCAAATTTAAAGGAAGTAACGCACATACGCAGGAAGCCCGACAAAAGTTGGCAGATGTTGAATCTGAGTATGAAGAATACCGTAAAAAAGCACTGGAAAAAGAGCAAAAGATGGGACGCTTACTTCAGGATGAGCGTAATAAAGCTGTTAAAAAACAATAGCAAAAGCTTTTATTCATGCGTATTGATATCATCACAGTTGTTCCTGAACTTTTAAAGAGTCCGTTTGAAGCCTCAATTATGCAACGTTCGATTGCAAAAGGTCTTGTTGAAGTTCATTTTCATAATCTTAGAGATTACACCACCAATGCGTATAAGCAAGTAGATGATTATCAATACGGCGGTGGCGCAGGAATGGTCATGATGATCGAACCTATAGATAAGTGCATCAGTGGCCTCAAAGCAGAACGCGACTACGATGAAGTGATCTATATGACGCCTGATGGAGAAACCCTTAATCAGGGAATTGCCAATACGATTTCGCTTCAAAAAAACATCATTATTCTTTGCGGGCATTATAAAGGAGTTGACCAGCGCGTGCGTGATCAATTTATCACGCGCGAGATCTCTATTGGAGACTATGTTTTAAGTGGTGGCGAATTGGGAGCGCTCATTTTATGTGATGCGGTTATTCGGTTAATTCCCGGTGTTTTGGGGAATGAAACTTCGGCCTTAACCGATTCTTTTCAAGACGATATGTTGGCTCCACCGGTTTATACGCGTCCTGCAGAGTATAAAGGTTGGAAAGTTCCTGAAATACTCACCTCAGGTAACACTCCAAAAATTGAAGCTTGGCGCGAGGAACAGGCTTATAAACACACACTTAACAGAAGACCAGATCTGTTAAAAGACTAATTTCTAGTTTCTTTATAAAAAATTAGGATTAACAATTGTCTAATTTATTTTTTATAGTAAATTTGCACGCTCATAGAACCAACCTCTGGCGAGATACGTGAATGTTGCTTTTATTCAATTTTAAAAAATCTTAAAAATGGAAGATTTAATAAGTTTTGTACAAAACGAATTCGTAGAGAAAAAAGAATTTCCAGAATTCAGTGCTGGTGATACAATCACTGTTTACTATGAAATCCGTGAAGGTGAAAAAGTACGTACACAGTTCTTTAGAGGTGTTGTAATTCAAGTACGCGGTACCGGAGTAACAAGAACATTCACTATCAGAAAAATGTCTGGTACTGTTGGTGTTGAGCGTATATTCCCAATTAATATGCCAGCTCTTCAAAAAATTGAAATCAATAAGAGAGGTAAAGTACGTAGATCTCGTATTTACTACTTTAGAGGTCTTACTGGTAAGAAAGCTAGAATTAAAGAAGTTAGAAAATAAACTTCTTTCTACATACGATTTAAATGCTCCCAAACGGGAGCATTTTTATTTGATAGCCATTCGTTATCAACAAATGTTCAAATATACTGTTAATCAATGGTTAACAATAAAATTCAAATTTCAGCTACAACGTTATAGAATTTTTATTACCTTTATTATATCAAACGTTTCTAGAATGATTTTTTTTGAAATTCATTCTGTTTCCAATAGCATTACCACTGTATAGCAGTAGTTTCTTGAAAACAGGTAAAGCTATTGGGTGGGATTTTCAAATAATCCCTATGTTTTGATTTACGGTGCAAGTACTAATATTCTTGTCTCAGGAACTTCAAGGGTTCACCGGTAAAAAGTCAAACCATTAGAAGCTCTGTTGCGCTAGTGATTATCGCAACAGAGCTTTTTTCATTTTACACTACAATATATCTTATCTGTTCACAAATTAAAGCTTACTCCCAATTTTACAGGCTTTAAGAAGAATTTAAGTGTTAAAATCTACACGAAAATTCTATATTTGCAATCCACAAATTATTCTTGAATTTTTTTAAATAAAAAAACCTTCAAATAAGAGAAAGCACCCCTTTTAGTGACGGAATTAAAATCAAGATTTATTAAACGAACTCATTTTTATGTCAACCAAAACATCTAAAATAGCTTACACCAAAACTGATGAAGCTCCGGCGTTAGCTACGCATTCTTTTCTACCTATCATAAGTAAATTTGCTAAGCCTGCCAATATCGAATTTGAGGTTAAAGATATCTCTCTTGCCGCTCGACTTCTTGCGAATTTTCCAGATTTTCTTACTGAAGAACAAAAAGTAAGCGATGCCCTTGGAGAACTTGGCGAACTGGCAAAGAGCCCGGAAGCTAATATCATCAAACTTCCTAATATTAGTGCTTCGGTACCACAGCTTACTGCTGTGATCAAAGAATTGCAAGCAAAAGGTTTTGCGGTTCCCGATTATCCTGAAGAAGCAAAAACTGAAGAGGAAAAGGCAATCAAGCAACGTTATGCAAAAGTTTTGGGTAGTGCTGTAAATCCTGTTTTGCGTGAAGGTAATTCAGACAGACGTGCTCCTAAACCGGTTAAAGAATATGCTCGTAAAAACCCACACAGTATGGGTGCTTGGTCAAAAGACAGCAAATCACACGTAGCTACTATGGCCAGTGGTGATTTTAGAGCCAATGAGAAATCGGTTACGTTACCAGAAGCGACTTCAGTAGATATCATTCACATTGACGCTGCAGGAAACAAAAAAACACTTAAGGAGAATTTAGCGCTTAAAGAAGGTGAAATTATAGATGCAACCTTAATGAGCAAGGCGGCGCTTCTTGAGTTCTTAAGCGAGCAAATTGAAGATGCAAAAGCCCAAGGGATTTTATTCTCAATACATATGAAAGCTACCATGATGAAGGTTTCAGACCCTATCATCTTTGGCCACGCTGTAAAAGTATATTTTAAAGAAGTTTTTGAGAAGTTTGGAGAAGATCTTAAAGCAATTGGTGTTGACACCAGAAATGGTTTAGGCGACCTTTTAAACGACATCAACAAGCTTCCTGAAGCTAAGAAAAATGAAGTAGAGCAAGCGATCTTGACTACTTTAGAAAATCGTGCTGACCTGGCAATGGTAAATTCTGATAAAGGAATTACCAATCTACACGTTCCTAGTGATGTGATTATTGATGCTTCTATGCCGGCAATGATCAGAAACAGCGGGCAAATGTGGAATGCTGAAGGAAAATCTCAAGATACTAAAGCGGTTATCCCAGATAGCAGCTACGCTGGAATTTATCAAGAAACCATCGACTTCTGTAAAGAACATGGTGCTTTTGACCCTACTACAATGGGTACTGTTCCTAACGTAGGACTGATGGCTCAAAAGGCTGAAGAGTACGGTTCTCACGATAAAACTTTTGAAATTGCTGAAGCCGGAACTGTTCAGGTTGTTGATGCTGCCGGCAATGTGCTTATTGAACACGCTGTTGAAGAAGGTGATATCTGGAGAGCGTGTCAAACGAAAGACGCTCCTGTTCAAGACTGGGTTAAACTTGCTGTAAACCGTGCAAAAGCAACGGGTGTTCCTACCATTTTCTGGCTTGACAAAAACCGCGCACACGATGCTGAACTTATCAAAAAAGTTGAACTTTATTTAAAAGATCACGATACTGCAGGATTAGATATTCAAATTATGTCTCCTGTTGAAGCTACCCGCTTCAGCCTGAAACGTATGAAAGAAGGAAAAGATACTATTTCGGTTACCGGAAATGTATTGCGCGATTACAACACAGACCTCTTCCCTATTCTTGAAGTAGGCACCAGCGCAAAAATGCTTTCTATCGTTCCGTTGATGAATGGCGGTGGTTTATTTGAAACCGGTGCCGGTGGTTCTGCTCCTAAACACGTACAACAGTTTGTAGAAGAAGGACATTTACGTTGGGATTCTCTTGGAGAATTTCTTGCCTTAGCGGTTTCTTTAGAACACGAAGGAAATACAAACGACAATGCAAAAGCTTTAGTTTTAGCTGAAACGCTTGACGAGGCAACGATCAAATTCCTAGATAACAAAAAGTCTCCTTCTCGTAAGGTTAATGAACTTGATAACCGTGGTAGTCATTTCTATTTATCACTTTATTGGGCACAAGCATTAGCAGCTCAGGATAAAGACAAGGAATTGCAAGTTCACTTTGCTGAAATCGCTAGTGAAATGGAACAAAATGAAGAAAAAATTCTTCAGGAACTGTTAGATGCTCAAGGAAGCGAAGTAGAGCTTGGTGGATATTATTTCCCTGATGAAGAGAAATCGTCTTCAGCAATGCGCCCAAGTGAAACACTTAACGCGATCATCAACTCCTAGGTTTTTCTAGAAGGCAATATAAATTGAAGGGTTACTTTACGGTAGCCCTTTTTTTATTTTACTAATTCTGTGTTTCAAACCTTTAAGTCTCTTATTTTTGATAAAAAAAAGCTTGAAAAACAATTATTGGTCTTTGCTACTGCTCTTGCTATGTTTCAACATTTGGGGGCAAGAGAACTACACTATAAGCGGTACGATTACTTCTGCCGCGTCTAACGAAACCTTGATTGGCGTAAATGTTATCATTCCTGAACTCAACAAGGGTGCGGTAACTAACGAATATGGTTTTTATTCCCTCACCTTACCAGAAGGGAATTACACGCTTCAAGTAAGTTTTATAGGTTTTGAAAACATCGCGCAACCTCTTCAACTTTCAGAAAACAAGAAGCTGAATTTTTCACTGAATGAAAGCACCGAAACCCTAGACGAGGTCATCATTCAGGAAGATGTAGAACAGTTGAGTATTAGAAAACCGCAAATGAGCGTGAATGCACTAACTGCTGAAACGATCAAGCAAATTCCTGTGGTGCTGGGTGAGGCCGATGTCATTAAATCGATCTTGTTATTACCTGGTGTAACCAATGCCGGCGAAGGTGCTTCTGGATTTAACGTGCGCGGTGGCGCAGTTGATCAAAACCTTATTTTACTCGACGAAGCGATCATTTTTAACTCTTCGCATCTTTTCGGTTTTTTCTCTGTGTTCAATCCTGATGCGATAAAGGATCTTAAGCTTTATAAAGGCGGAATTCCTGCACGCTACGGCGGTAGAGTTTCTTCAGTCCTTGATATTTATCAGAAAGAAGGAAACAGTAAAAAGTTTCACGCCAATGGTGGAATCGGAGCCGTCGCCAGTAGACTTTTAGTCGAAGGACCTATTGTCAAAAACAAATCGGCTTTTCTTGTGGGCGGGCGCGCTTCATATGCGCATCTTTTTCTTCCGCTATTCGATATTGATAACAAGGCTTATTTCTATGATCTGAATGCCAAACTGAATTATAATTTTGATGATAAAAACAGTCTTTATCTTTCAGGATATTTTGGCCGTGACCTTTTTGGAGTGAGCGATAGTTTTTTGAATACTTACGGAAATGCCACAATCAATCTAAGATGGAATCACGTTTTTTCAGACAAACTCTTCTCTAACCTTTCGCTGATTTATTCTGATTATTATTACGGACTGTTACTTGATTTTGTTGGTTTTCAATACGATTCAGGAATTCGGAATTTCAATGTAAAATATGATTTTCAACATTATCTAAATAGTGAGATCAAATTGAGCTACGGAGTAAACAATATTTATTACCGATTCAATCCCGCCACGATCATTCCCAACCGACCGGATTCTGGAATAAACCCATCTCAACTCACGCATAAATTTGCCAATGAATTTTCAGTTTATGCAGAAGCAGAACATGATATTTCTGAAGCACTCACGCTACGCTACGGGTTGCGCTTAAGTCATTTTACACGTCTGGGTCAAGATGCTTTCAATCGCTATCTAAATGATCAAGCCTTAAATTATAACGACCAACTCGAATTATATCAACCTGCTACGCCTGTAGAAGTCCAAACGAATACGGGCACCCTGGCCACATTTACAAATTTAGAGCCTCGTGCCTCCTTATCTTATTTGATCAATGATAACAGTTCGTTTAAAGCGAGCTACAACAGAATGGCGCAATATTTACATTTAATCTCAAACACCAACGCCCCTACTCCGCTTGACGTCTACGCACCCAGTGGGCCTTATCTCAAACCACAGTTGCTCGATCAATATGCTTTAGGATATTTTAAAAAGATAAGGAATAATGAATATTCGATAGAGACTGAAATCTTTTATAAAGACATTCAAAACAGATTAGATTACAGAAACGGCGCACAACTAATTGCCAATGATGCTATTGAAGGCGAAGTGCTAAGTGGAAAAGGCAGAGCCTACGGTCTTGAATTTCTTGCAAAGAAAAACAAAGGAAAGTTCACAGGCTGGCTCGCTTATACCCTATCGCGTAGTGAGCAACAAACACCGGGAAGAACGCCAGAAGAAACCGGTATTAATAATGGCGAATGGTATCCTTCAGCCTATGATAAAACGCATGATATCAGTGCATATGTCAATTTTGAATTGAATAAAAAATGGAATTTCAATGCAAACTTTGTGTTTCAAACCGGGCAACCTACAAATTTTCCGGTGAGCCAATCGCAATTTCAAGGATTGACCATCGCCAATTACGCTACCCGAAATCAACAGCGGTTGCCTTCTTATAATCGGCTGGATCTTTCGGCAACTTTAACCCCAAAAAATAAAAACAAAACGATTAAAGGCGAGTGGGTTTTCAGTATTTATAATGTTTATAACCGTATGAATGCTGCATCGATCACCTTTAGAACGAATGAAGATACAGGAGCAAATGAAGCTTTACGCACGTCTATTTTCGGTATTCTTCCTTCGGTAACCTATAATTTCAAATTCTGATGAGAAGAGTTGGTTTTTTATTGATTTGCGCTTTTCAAATGCTATTCCTTGTCGGTTGTCAAGAAGCTATAGATGTAGATCTTCCTCCAACCGAAGAGCGCCTCGTGGTAGATGCTTTGATGCGCATTCCCGACAATGATACCTTTCTGGTCGAGGCTTATCTAAAACTCACGCGCACTGCAAGCTATTATGCAGATACGATTCCCACAGTTAGCGACGCTCTGGTGTCTTTAACCACGAGTAATGAAACGTACACGCTACAACCCGAAGAAAACGGATTTTACAGCACGGTTCTCCCCAGATCAGAACTTACCACAGGCAACGTGATTTTAAATATTGAATACGAAGGAGAACTTTATGAGGCCAGCACACAGTATTTTCCTGCCGTTCCTATAGACTCTGTCGTTCAAGGGGAAGAAAGTTTATTTTCTGAAGATGAGACTGAAGTGGTCATCACTTACACAGACCTTGCAAATGAAGATAATTTCTATCTTTTTGATCTGGATAAAGGGCAGTTTCTCGCAAGCGAAGACACTTTTTATAAAGATCGGCAGTTTTCATTTTCTTATTTCTATGAAGATTTAAACGTTCAAGATACATTAGACATTGATTTAATAGGGATCAATAAACCTTTTTTTGATTATATGACCGTGCTATTGAATCAAACCGGGCAAGCTTCAGGAAATCCTTTTGTACCGCCACCATCTACCGTGCGTGGTAACATCGTCAACACGACCAATAAAGAACATTATCCATTAGGCTATTTTGCGATTGGAGCTGTGTATTCGGCCTCCATAATTATTGAATAAACTAACTTGCAACAGCAACTATTTACATTTCTAAAGCAATTATGAGCTTTACTAAAACTACCGAGCAAGATTCAAACTACACTGATTTAGAGAAGATGAGTGTAACAAATCTGCTAAAAAATATAAATGCAGAAGACAAAACAGTTCCTATGGCGGTGGAACAGGCTTTACCGCAAATTGAACGTTTACTTGAAGCGCTTATAGCCAAAATGAAACAAGGCGGAAGATTATTCTACATGGGTGCCGGCACAAGCGGAAGATTAGGAGTTGTTGATGCTTCAGAATGCCCTCCTACTTTTGGAGTTTCTCACGATCTGGTTATAGGTTTGATCGCTGGTGGTGAAACTGCGATACGAAAAGCAGTTGAAAATGCTGAAGACAGTACCACGCAAGGCTGGGAGGATCTTAAAGCACATAAGATTACCGAAAAAGATTTTGTAATCGGAATCGCTGCTTCAGGAACGACACCTTATGTGCTACACGCTTTAAACGCTTGTAATGAAAACAAGATTTCAACCGGAAGCATCACCTGCAATAAAGGATGCCCTATTGCCGTAGCTTCCAATTTTCCGATAGAAGTTGTAGTAGGCCCAGAATTTGTAACCGGCAGCAGCCGCATGAAAGCAGGAACCGCTCAAAAACTGGTGCTTAATATGATTTCTACCACAGCGATGATCCAACTAGGAAAAGTCAAAGGAAATAAGATGGTAGATATGCAACTCAGCAACGACAAACTTGTAGATCGTGGCATACGCATGATTAAGGCTGAAATACCGGTAAGCACCGAAGAAGCAGCACAATTATTAAAGGAAAACGGTTCGGTAAGAGCCGCGGTAACTAAGTATCAACATGGCAACAAATAAAGAAGCATTGGCAAAAGGCGTTCGTACGATGGCAACGTCCTTATTATTTATGTTCTTGGGTCCGGGAATTATCTATCAGGCTTTTAAAAACAGTGAGCACCCACTGTACATTCCTGTTTTGGTTTTGGGTTTTATCGCTGCGGCATTGGCCATTTATTTTGCCTTTAAAGGAATCAATCGCATTATGAATGCGCTTTTTGATAAGAACTAAGCTTAGAAAACACAAATCAAAGCACAAAAAAAGCCTTTGCAAATGCAAAGGCTTTTTAAAATGATATGAGAATCGCTTATTTAGCGAATTTCTTGTATTTGTTTTTGAACTTGTCAATACGACCAGCTGTATCTACCAATTTAGATTTACCGGTGTAGAATGGGTGTGATGCTCTAGAGATCTCCAATTTTACTAAAGGATAAGTCTCACCATCAACCTCAATAGTTTCTCTTGTGTTAGCAGTAGATTTAGTTAAAAAAACCTCGTCGTTAGACATGTCTTTAAATGCTACTACTCTATAATTTTCTGGATGTATCTCTTTTTTCATCGTAAATGCTTTAAAATCTGCTCAATTTTGAGGTGCAAATTTAGAAATAATTTATAATCTGACAAGGGGTTTTAAATAATTAATTACAATTTTATTCTAAAAGAAATTTCCTGTAACAATTTTGCTTAGAAGTTTACTTATCAACAATTATTAAAACTAGGTCTATAGGACCCTTATATGTACATTTACAAACTTAATCCTTTACTTATGGAAGAACAAAAACTAACCACCGGAAAAGTAGCCCTAACCTATGGCGGACTTTTAGGCCTTCTTACTATTATTTTAGCAGTAGTACTTTATGTGACCAATTCGCTACTTGATCAGAACTGGATGACCGCTGCAGTGAGTTTCCTAATTATGATAGCTTGTATTTCTTACGGGCAAAAAGTATATAGAAATGGAAACGGTGGTTTTATGGATCTGAAGGATGCATTAAAAGTTGGTGTCGGTATTGCCTTAATCGGTGCAATCTTAGGCGCGCTTTATAATTATGTGTTCCTTACCGTTATCGAACCTGGTTTTACCGAATTGATCATCGAAAAACAAAGGGAAACGATGATCAACTCACAACCTAATATGACCGAAGCTCAAATTGATCAAGCAATGGAATTTGCCGGGAAATTTTCACAACCTTGGGTACAATCTTCATTTCAGATCGTAGCAGGAATTTTCTTTGGCTTTATTATTTCTCTTATAAGTGGTTTAATTTTGAAGCGTAACAATCCGCACCAATAAATTTTATATGCAGTTATCGGTAGTTATACCCTTACTTAACGAGAAAGAATCTTTACAAGAACTATACGACTGGCTCATACGTGTGATCTCAAAAGAAGGTTACACGTATGAGCTTCTCTTTGTAGATGACGGAAGTACCGATGGCTCGTGGCAAAAAATTGAACAACTCGCCCAACAAAATCAATTTGTAAAAGGAATTTGTTTTAACCGTAACTACGGAAAAAGTCAGGCCCTCAACGCCGGTTTTCTGGCTGTTGAAGGCGAAGTGGTCATCACTATGGACGCCGACTTACAAGACAGTCCAGATGAAATTCCTGAACTTTATCGCCTTATAACTCAAGAAGGCTATGATATTGTTTCAGGATGGAAGAAAAAGAGATACGATTCTGTATTAGCAAAAAACCTTCCTTCAAAACTATTTAACGCAGCAGCTCGCAAAACAAGCGGACTACAATTACACGATTTTAATTGCGGTTTAAAGGCCTACCGCAATGAAGTTGTAAAAAATATTGATGTCTATGGTGACATGCACCGCTATATCCCGTTGCTCGCAAAAAACGCCGGTTTTATCAACATTACAGAAAAACCTGTTCAACATCAGGCTCGAAAGTATGGCCAGACAAAATTTGGTGCAGACCGCTTTATTAAAGGCTTCCTCGACTTGTTAACCATTTGGTTTACTACACATTTCGCTAAACGCCCTATGCATTTATTTGGAACCTTAGGAGCCATAATGTTCATCATCGGGTTTGGTTTGGTAGCTTACTTAGGTATTGACAAACTTTTTATTAACCCTACAGCACGACTTTTAACCCAACGCCCACAATTTTACATTGCTCTAACCAGTATGATCATTGGTATGCAACTTTTTATCGCGGGATTTTTGGGCGAACTTGTGCAACGCACAAAACACGAGCGACCACGTTATTTAATAAAAGATAAAAAGGGATTTAACTAAAGCCTAGTAAGGTTGAAAATTCCTATTTTTGATTCAAACAACTTTTGACCTATGAATTCTGAAATTATTGAGAAAGCAAAAGCTTGGCTTTCATCTACTTTTGACTCCGCAACCCAGAATGAAGTACAAAAACTTATCGATGCAAATGCTGACGAGCTGAATGAGAGTTTTTATAAAAACCTTGAATTTGGTACCGGTGGAATGCGCGGTATTATGGGCGTGGGAACCAATCGCATCAACAAATACACCCTTGGTAAAAACACCCAAGGCTTATCTAATTATCTAAAAGAAGCTTTTCCCGGCGAAACCCCTAAAGTAGCAATAGCTTACGACTGTCGTAACAACAGTAAAGAGCTTGCTCAGGTTGTAGCAGATGTTTTTTCAGCAAATGATATTAAAGTATTTCTATTTAGCGATCTAAGACCTACTCCAGAATTAAGTTTTGCAGTAAAACATTTAGATTGCCACTGTGGTATTGTACTTACAGCTAGTCACAACCCACCGGAATACAATGGATATAAAGTATATTGGCAAGATGGCGGCCAGTTGGTTCCACCACAAGATTCAGAAATTGTTGCAGAGATCGAAAGTCTTGATTACGACGCGGTAAACTTTTCAGCAAAAAAAGAACACATCACTTATATAGACAAAGATGTCGATCAGGCATTTATCGAAGCTTCACTGAAAAACGGAAGCTTTGCAGAACTTGATAAGCACCGTGATGATGTTACAATTGTTTTTACACCCTTACATGGGACTTCAGTAACCATTATTCCTGAGGTTTTAAAAGGTGCCGGTTATAAAAATGTACATATTGTTGAAGAACAACGTACACCTAACGGAAATTTCCCAACGGTAAAATCTCCAAATCCAGAAGAGCCGGAAGCATTAAAGATGGCGCTAGAACTGGCTGAAGAAAAAAATGCAGATATAGTTATAGGTACAGATCCTGACTGTGACCGTCTGGGTATCGCTGTGCGTAATAACAAAGGTAAGCTTCAACTTCTTAACGGAAATCAAACTATGGTCGTGATGACCGATTTCTTATTAGACCTGTATTTCTCAAACAACAAGCCTAAAGGAAACGAGTTTATTGGATCTACAATAGTTTCTACGCCTATGATGGATGTTTTGGCAGAGTCTTATGGTGTTGAGTGTAAATTGGGACTTACCGGTTTTAAATGGATCGCCAAAATGATTAAAGATCATCCTAACCAGAATTTCATTGGTGGTGGTGAAGAGAGTTTTGGCTATATGGTAGGTGATTTTGTGCGCGATAAAGATGCGGTTACCGCTACTTTACTCGCTTGTGAAATTGTAACAAAAGCTAAAAGCGAAGGAGCTTCTTTCTTCAAAAAATTACAAGACCTTTATGTGAAGCATGGTTTCTATAAAGAAGATCTGACTTCATTAGTTAAAAAAGGAATCTCTGGGGCTGAAGAAATCAAGCAAACAATGATCGATTTACGCGAGAATCCGTTAACTACGATCAACGGAGAGCAAGTGGTACAAATTGATGATTATGCTTCTTCAAAATCGTTAAAAACAACTACCGGAACTTCTGTAGACATTGATATTCCAAAATCTAATGTTTTAATCTACCACACAGATCAGGGATCGCGCATAGCCGCACGACCTAGTGGTACCGAGCCAAAAATCAAGTTCTACATCAGCGTGAACGACGAAGCTAAAAGCTTAGAAGATCTAAATAGCGTAGAAGAAAAATTAGATGCTAAAATAGCAGGAATACGCAAGGAATTAGGACTTTAAAGTTCTGATTCTTATATATAAATCTACTTCTGAAGGAATCTTAAGCTAAACAAATATCGATTCCAGAAGAATTGAAGTAAATTCGCCTCACCATTTCTGCTAGGTCAGATTTGTTGAGGCGATTTTTTTAAACCCGATTTTAAGGGACATTTATATGAATTATTTTAGACAAATAATGCTTTTTGCAAAACCGTATAAAAAATATGCGGTTTTAAATATTGTGTGCAACATTCTCTATGCGATTTTCAGTACACTTTCTTTTCTGGCATTGATTCCTGTAATCGATATTCTATTTGACAAAGCAAAACGCGTTAACGAACTTCCCGTTTGGGACGGTTGGAGCGGCGTTAAAGATTATCTTTTCAATTCATTTTACTATTATGTCAGTCAGCAGGTTGCAGAAAACGAATTATCTTCTCTAGTTCTTGTTTGCGGGATCGTGGTCGTGTTGTTTTTTCTAAAAAACATCTTCGGTTATCTCGCTACTTTCTTTATTACGTTTTTACGCAATGGGGTTATGCGTGATGTACGTGATGCTATTTACGATAAGTTATTAGAATTGCCGGTTGCTTATTTTTCTGAAAAAAGAAAAGGAGATACCATCTCAAGAATAACGGCTGATGTAAATGAAGTAGAGCGCTCTTTCCTTTCTATTCTAGAAATGGTAGTACGCGAACCATTGACCATCATTTTCACCATTCTTATGATGCTCGTGTTAAGTCCGAAGCTTACGTTGTTCGTTTTTGTTTTCTTGCCCATTTCGGGTATAATAATCTCTCGCATTGGTAAATCGTTGAAGAAACAATCTAACCAGGCGCAGGAAGAAAATGGTACGTTTTTGTCTATAGTTGAAGAGACGCTTTCCAGTCTTAAAATCATTAAAGGATTCAACGGTGAGAATCAGTTTAGAGCAAAATTTAGAGGCAGTACTACGCGCTTGAACAGTATCTTAAACAGTTTGATCAATCGGCAAAACCTTGCTTCTCCCACAAGTGAATTCTTAGGGATTTTTGTGATCGTGGTGATTTTATGGTTTGGTGGACATATGGTCCTTGTTGAAGGTTCGCTTGAAGCCTCACAGTTCATCGCGTTTTTAGGACTTTCTTACCAGATCCTGACGCCGGCAAAACAAATAAGTAAAGCATCGTACAGCGTTAAAAAAGGAAATGCAGCAGCAGAACGTATACTTTCCGTTTTAAATACAGAAACAACTATAAAAAATGCTCCTGATGCAATAACTGCACAAGAGTTTCACGATGCTGTGCATATTGAAAATGTTTCCTTTAAATATGAAGATGAAAACGTGCTTACCAATTTTAGTGCAGTTGTTCCTAAAGGAAAAACAGTTGCTTTAGTAGGACAAAGCGGTAGCGGTAAAAGTACAATTGCCAATCTAGTGACGCGTTTTTATGATGTTAATGAAGGTGCCATTAAACTCGACGGAATAAATATTAAACAACTTACCAAAGCTTCTTTACGCGCTCAAATGGGATTGGTAACACAAGATTCAATTTTATTCAACGATACGGTGCGTAACAACATTTTGTTAGGAAAACCTGATGCCAGTGACGATGAAGTGATCGCTGCACTCAAAGTAGCCAACGCCTGGGAGTTTGTAAACGAATTGCCCTTAAAACTGGATACCAACATTGGCGACAGCGGAAACAAATTAAGTGGTGGTCAAAAGCAACGTTTGTCTATTGCAAGAGCGGTTCTAAAAAATCCGCCAATTATGATTCTAGATGAGGCGACTTCTGCCTTAGATACTGAAAGCGAACGCTTAGTTCAAAAAGCGCTCGAAAATATGATGATGAACAGAACATCAATTGTCATCGCGCATCGACTATCTACCATTCAAAATGCAGATCAGATCATTGTGATGCAAAAAGGAAAAATCGTAGAACAAGGAAAACATCAAGAACTCCTCGCCTTAAATGGGACGTACAAAAAGCTCGTTGAGATGCAGTCTTTTGAGTAGTTTCAAAACAGGCTAAAAACAAAAAATCCGCATCAGTTTGATGCGGATTTTTTTATTGTTGTGAAGTTCTTACGTTGGGTTAAAATCATCTTTAATACTTGGGGCAAAAAAGGTTCTAAGTGTTTTTCAATCTTTACAACAATATTAATTAACGCATTCTCTTACTTTAAAGTGAGTCAAATATATATTCAAAAATGCTAACCCACAAGAGGAATATGTATTTTATCCTTTTTTTAATGTTTTTAATCGAAGTTTTATAGTTTTAACTCCAAAATATCTTAATTCCTTTAAACTGCATTTCACTTTAATTATTTCTTTAACTATATTTTATACTTTAAGTAATTAAACCATTTAGCAGATTTGCAGTCAGAAGTAAAGTAAGCATTTAAAAATCTGCATTGAATCATCTAGAAGCACATACATTGCAACCTTTAAAATTTGAAGATTTGGTATCTCAATACAAAGAACGTTTGTATTGGCACATACGACGTATGGTCATCTCTCATGATGATGCTGATGATGTCTTACAAAACACGTTTATAAAGGTTTACAAGAACCTGCATAACTTTAATGGAGAAAGCCAAATTTACACCTGGCTATACCGCATAGCGACAAACGAAAGTCTAACATTTATCAAAAAAAGAAAACGAACGACCCAGATAGGTAGTGAAGAGCTTAAAGAAAGCCTAGTGGCCAACTTGACGAGTGACCCTTACTTTAATGGTGATGAAGCGCAGCTTACGTTACAAAAAGCTATAGATACACTTCCGGCAAAGCAAAAGCAGGTATTTGTGATGAAATACTTTGATGAACTGCAATACAATGAAATTTCAGAAATTTTAGATACCTCTGAAGGTGCATTAAAAGCAAGTTACCATCACGCAGTAAAAAAGATAACAGAATACGTCACAGCGCATTAAACCTTTTATGACCTTAAACGTCTAAAATATAATGAAAAGCGAAAACGAAAATAAAAACAAGCAGTTTAATGTACCTCTCGGCTATTTTGAGTCGTTTGAGGAGCGTCTGCTTATTGAGCTAAAATTTCAGAAGCTTTTTCCTAATAACAATGATGGGTTTCTGGTTCCTGAACATTATTTCAGTCACGTTGAGCAAGCAATTCTTGATCAAAATAAACCACAAGGAAAACTTGTTCGCTATAATTTTAAAACAATACTATCAAGTGTCGCGGCAATTGCTGCTGTGCTACTCGTTCTTTTCTATGTGGTAAATCCTATAGAAAAAGAAATGCAGTTTGACTCACTTAGTATTACCAGTCTTGAAAGCTACTTTGAAGAAGAAGATCGAATACAAGATTATTTTTCTGCTGAAGAGCTTAGCACAATTCAAGACAACACCTCAATTTTTGATGATCAAAGCGTGAGCGAAGACTTGATCTATGAATATGTAGATCAGGATATCATTCAGAATACGCTTGACGGTCAGTAATTTTTTATAGAAAAACTATGAAACGATTTTTAATCTTACTTGTTCTTTGTTCGAGCCTTTCCATAAGTGCTCAAAAAAAGGACAGACACGAGCATATTAAAGCACTTAAAGTTCCATTCTTGACTGAAGAATTAAATCTTACTCCTGCAGAAGCTGAAAAGTTTTGGCCCATATACAATGTATATGACTCAAAAATGAGTGATTTACGTTCTAGAGAGCGTAAATTATTCGACGAGAAATTCTCTGAATCTGGTTCTAAAAAGAGCATTTCTGATGCTCAAGCAAAAAAATTGATGGCAGAGTATCAAGACATCGAGAAAAGCAGATATGAGTTAGAAACTAAATTAATGATAGATCTTACTCAGAAACTTCCTGCTTCTAAAATGGTGTTTCTCCCTGAAGCCGAACGTAAGTTTGGAAGAAAATTATGGGAAGAATACAAGAAACGCAGAGATAAAAATTAAGGTTAAGCTTTTTAATTAGCGTTAAAAGTTGAAAAAGCGATTCTATAACAGAATCGCTTTTTTTTTACGAATTATCGTTTAAAAGTCAGTCGTGCGATGCTTCCATTTCCAGCAGCGTAAGCAGTAGAGTCATTTAAGAATCGAACGGTAAAAAAGCCTTCGCTACTTAGATTTTTCCAGGTAGCTCCCTGATCCCTGCTGTAATCAATTCCTTTAAAGCCTACAGCCAATAATTCTTTGCCTTCGGTATCTGGAATAAACTGAGTGCAACTACGGTAGCCCGGTGCTGCTTTGTCTGCAAGTAATTCCCAGGTCTTCCCTCCATCGTGCGTGATTGCTTTATTGGCTTCGTTACCTTCAGCATTTGTATAATCCCCACCAATGATCACACCTAAATTTTCATCATAGAAATCAATTGAATATCCACCGCTTGTTGGTGTTCCTTGATTTAAAGGTGTTTCGAAAACCTCCCAGGTTTTCCCTTTATCACCTGTGTGTAAAACTCTAGATTTCATTCCGCCGGTGATGATCCACGCGTTATTCCCGTATACAGCAATATTAGTATTACTCGCTGCAAACGCGGCCTCCCCTTCTGCTGCTTCAGGTAAATTATCGCAAGAAACTTTAGTCCACGTTTTACCTCCATCTCGAGTGATAATAATTGAGATACAGCTTTCGGTAGGATCTCCCATAGCTATCCCCTCTTGATCGTTCCAGAACGTCATAGCGTCGTAAAAAGCTTTAGGATCTGCTTCTTCATACACCAACTCCATTGCGCCAGAATCTCCTGTTTTATACAACAATGCCGGACTTTCTATACTCAGCATAAAGAAATCTTCAGCGGTATGCGCTACAGCTCTAAAGTTTGGCGTAAGACTATCGCGTTTCATCACGGCCGTATTCCAAACTTTAGAAGAAGGATTGTACAAACCATATTTACCGTTAGAACCAGCAAAGGCTACGCTTCCGTCATCAAGAATTTCGAGCGCTCTAACACTTACCGAATCTTCATAAATAGATTCTATTTCAACAGATTGTATCGCATTCAACTTTTTAGGCTCTTCAGGATTTTTGCAACTCAAAACCAATAAACTGAGCAGCACTACCACTAAATATCTCATACATTTAAAATTTTCTCTAATTTAAAACTATTCCTTTTTAATCCTGTACCTTTGCGCGCATTTTAAAAACATTTGTTATGCGTTTACATCGCAATCTGGTTTTTGCTGTTATTGATGGCTTAATCGAAATTTTTAATGAAGGCGGCTATGCTGATAAAGTGATCGCTAAACAACTGAAGCGCGACAAACGCTGGGGTTCTCGTGACCGCAGCTTTATTGCAGAAACTACGTACGATATTGTACGCTGGAAAAGACTATATGCTGAAATTGCTGATGTTAAAGAACCCTTTGAGCGTAAAGACCTATGGCGCCTGTTTGCTGTTTGGTGTACGCTACGCGGAATCAAACTACCAGACTGGCCGCAGTTTGAAGAAACACCTACCCGCAGAATCAAAGGTCGTTTTGACGAACTATCAAACACCAGAAAGTTTAGAGAATCTATTCCAGATTGGTTAGACGAGTTGGGTCAGCAAGAACTTGGTGATAAGTGGGATGCAGAACTCGCTGCGTTAAACAAGCAAGCACCGGTAGTTTTACGTGTAAACCGTTTAAAATCTGATATCGGCGCATTGCAAACAGCTTTAGCTGAAGAAGGTCACGAGACCGAAAATATTAAACCTTATAAAGACGCACTTCAACTACAAGAACGCGGCAATGTATTTACAACCGAAGCCTTTAAAAACGGACTTTTTGAAGTACAGGATGCTTCTTCTCAATTGGTGGCTCCATATCTTGACGTCGAGCCGGGAATGCGTGTGGTAGATACTTGCGCAGGTGCTGGTGGTAAAACCCTGCATCTTGCTGCTCAAATGGATAACAAAGGGCAGTTGATCGCTCTGGATATCTACGGAAATAAGCTAAAAGAGCTCAAGCGTCGTGCGCGTCGTGCAGGAGCTTTTAATATTGAAACCCGTGTGATCGATTCAACTAAAGTTATTAAGAAGCTTCACAATTCTGCAGACCGTGTGCTTATTGATGCGCCGTGTACGGGACTTGGTGTTTTAAGCCGTAATCCGGACGCCAAATGGAAACTGCAACCGGATTTTGTAGAAAAAATTCAGGCAACGCAGCAAAGCATTTTAAAAGACTATTCAAAAATCGTGAAGCCCGGCGGAAAAATGGTTTACGCTACCTGTTCTATTCTACCTTCAGAAAATCAAGAACAGATTAAAAAGTTCCTGAAAACCGAAGAAGGAAGCGATTTTAGTATTGAAAAGCAGAAAACTGTTTTATCTAGCGAAAGTGGTTATGACGGCTTTTATATGTGTCTTATGGTTAAAAAAGACAAAGCCTAGCTACTGAAAACAATAGCATTTTAAAGCCTTAAATGTTTCAACTTTTAAGGCTTTTCTTTTTTGTAGTTATGGAGAAGGTTCATTTTTCAGTTATCAACAAAAACTGTCATTTTTCTGTTGAATTTTGTTTCAATCCAAGCGTGTTTCTAACCGTTAAAAATCCTTAAATTTGTGGCTCCTTAGTAAAAGCACTATGATTCATTTTTTCGGTTCACAAGACACCAAAATTTACGCAGTTCAAGCTAAAGCTGAACTTTCAGAAGAAACTATAAACAAGCTCATCTGGCTTTTTGGCAACCAGCCTAAAATAGAAGCGTCTGCAATCGACGCTTTTTTTATTGGTCCGCGTGCGACG
This sequence comes from Leeuwenhoekiella sp. CH_XMU1409-2, assembly GCF_037029365.1. NCBI lineage: Bacteria > Pseudomonadati > Bacteroidota > Flavobacteriia > Flavobacteriales > Flavobacteriaceae > Leeuwenhoekiella > Leeuwenhoekiella sp. CH_XMU1409-2. The sequence continues at coordinate 84,866 of NZ_JAYMEI010000006.1, forward strand.
ATGATCACACCCTGGAGTACCAATGCTGTTGAGATCACCCAAAATATGGGAATTGAAGGCATTATTAGAATTGAAGAATTTGTTGCCGGAAAGGCCGAATTTGATCCGATGCTTTCTCAGGAATACAGCAAGCTCGATCAGGAAGTTTATACCATCGACATCGAGCCCGAAGATATTAAGGCTATTGAAGATATTCAAGCCTATAATGAGCAGGAAGGTTTAGCCTTAAGCGAAGAAGAAGTCGCTTATCTGGAAAGTGTTGCAGAACGCATAGGCCGCCCGCTTACCGACTCTGAAGTGTTTGGTTTCAGTCAGGTGAATTCTGAGCATTGCCGCCATAAGATCTTCAACGGAACCTTTGTGATCGACGGGAAAACGATGCCCTCTTCCCTATTCAAGATGATTCGTAAAACTTCCGAAGAAAATCCTAACGAAATTGTTTCGGCTTACAAAGACAATGTGGCTTTTGTAAAGGGTCCTAAAGCGACACAGTTCGCTCCTGCAACCGCAGATAAACCTGATTTTTATACCGAAAAAGAATTTGACAGTGTGCTTTCGCTTAAAGCGGAAACCCACAACTTCCCTACCACCGTTGAGCCTTTTAACGGTGCTGCAACTGGTGCCGGTGGTGAAATACGCGACCGTCTGGCGGGTGGTCAAGGTTCGCTTCCGCTGGCAGGGACAGCTGTTTATATGACTGCCTATTCTCGCCTTAGGGAAGAACGTCCTTGGGAAGATGCAATGCCGGCGCGCAAATGGTTATACCAGACGCCCATTGATATTTTGATCAAAGCCTCAAATGGAGCTTCAGATTTTGGAAACAAATTTGGCCAACCACTTATCGCAGGTTCGGTACTTACTTTTGAGCACGATGAAGCCGGAAGAAAACTCGGTTTTGACAAAGTGATTATGCAAGCCGGTGGAATTGGCTACGGCAAGAAACAACAAGCCTTAAAAGAAAAACCGGAAACAGGAGATAAAATTGTAATTCTTGGTGGGGACAACTACCGTATTGGTATGGGCGGTGCAGCTGTATCTTCGGCAGATACGGGTGCATTTAGCTCAGGAATTGAGTTGAATGCAATCCAACGTTCTAATCCTGAAATGCAAAAACGTGCGGCCAACGCCATCCGCGGAATGGTAGAAAGCGATGAGAATACTATCGTTTCTATTCACGATCACGGTGCCGGTGGTCACTTAAACTGTCTTTCTGAATTGGTTGAAGAAACCGGCGGATTGATCGATCTTGATAAATTGCCAGTGGGTGATCCTACCCTTTCGGCTAAGGAAATAATCGGTAACGAATCGCAAGAACGTATGGGTCTCGTTATAGGTGCCGAACAAATTAAAACTTTAAAAACCATCGCAGATCGCGAGCGCTCACCAATGTATGAAGTGGGTGACGTTACCGGCGATCATCGTTTCACGTTCAAGTCTGCTACTACCGGTGCTGCACCAATGGATTTGGCGATGAACGATATGTTTGGCAGTTCGCCAAAAACGGTCATGGTTGATTCAAAAATTCACCGTATTTACAGCGATGTTTCGTATTCTTTAGAAAACTTCCACGAGTATTTAGAGAACGTATTACAACTTGAAGCGGTTGCTTGTAAAGACTGGTTGACCAATAAAGTTGACCGTTGTGTAGGTGGTCGTGTGGCAAAACAACAATGTGTTGGTTCGCTACAACTTCCGCTGAATAACGTAGGTGTGATGGCACTTGATTTTAAATCTTCAAACGGAATTGCTACTTCAATTGGGCATTCTCCCGTTAGCGGATTGATTGATCCCGTTGCCGGAAGTAAAAACAGTATCGCAGAAGCGCTTACCAACATTGTGTGGGCGCCGCTGGAAAAAGGTTTAAAATCGGTTTCACTTTCTGCAAACTGGATGTGGCCGTGTAATAATGCAGGTGAAGATGCGCGTTTGTATGAGGCGGTTGAAGCTGTTTCAGAATTTGCGATTGCTTTAGGAATCAATGTTCCTACCGGAAAAGATTCCTTATCAATGAAGCAAAAATATCCTGAAGGTGATGTGCTTGCGCCGGGAACAGTTATCATTTCTGCGGCAGGAAGCTGTGATGATATCAACCGCGTGGTTGAACCTGTTCTGGATGCTGAAGCAGGATCGATCTACTACCTCAATTTATCTCAAGACAACTTTAAATTGGGAGGTTCTTCGTTTGCCCAAATTCAGAATAAAGTGGGAATGGAAGCTCCAAGCATTAAAGACGATGCTGCTTTTGCTACCGCTTTCAATACCTTACAAAGCCTAATTAGACAAGATCTTGTTGCGGCCGGTCACGATGTGGCTTCGGGCGGATTGATCACGACACTTTTAGAATTGTGTTTTGCTGAAAATAAACTGGGAGCTTCAGTTGATTTTTCTTCATTTGCTGAACTAGATATCATAAAGATCTTATTTGCTGAAAATGCCGGTGTAGTCGTTCAGGCAACTGATGATGCTGCTTTTGAAGCCGCCTTGACTGATAATAACGTGGAATTCTTCAAAATTGGATCGACTAATACTTCAGACGAATTATTGATCAAGAAAGATTCAGTAGAAATTGGTTTGAATATTCCGTCATTACGCAGAAAATGGTTTGAAACTTCTTATTTATTAGATCAGAAACAAACGGCTAACGGTTTGGCAGAAGATCGTTACAACAATTTTGATCAGCAAGATTTGAAGTTTGAATTCCCGAAACAATTCACCGGAATCAAGCCAACAATTGATGCTTCTAAACCAAGACCAAAGGCTGCTATTTTACGTGAAAAGGGAAGTAACTCAGAACGCGAAATGGCCAATGCGATGTACCTCGCAGGTTTTGATGTCAAAGATGTGCATATGACCGATTTGATCACCGGTCGTGAAACGCTTGAAGATATTCAGTTTATTGGTGCTGTGGGTGGTTTCTCTAACTCAGATGTTTTAGGTTCTGCAAAAGGTTGGGCCGGAGCATTCTTATACAATGAGAAAGCCAACAAGGCATTAAAAGATTTCTTTACACGCCCTGATACGCTTTCGGTAGGGATCTGTAACGGTTGTCAGCTTTTTGTTGAATTAGACCTGATCAACCCGGAACACAACGAAAAGCCAAAAATGCTGCATAATGATTCGCACAAACACGAAAGTGGCTTCACCAGCGTGAAGATTCAGAAAAACGATTCGGTAATGCTTTCTACGTTAGAAGGTGCTACTCTTGGTGTTTGGATCTCTCACGGAGAAGGAAAATTTGAACTTCCGCTTAGCGAAAAAGAATACAACATTGTGGCTAAATATGGTTACAATGCTTACCCGGCGAATCCTAACGGAAGTAGCTATAACACCGCAATGATGACCGATAAAACCGGACGTCATTTGGTAACAATGCCGCACATTGAGCGCTCTATTTTTCAATGGAACTGGGCAAACTATCCAAAAGGTCGCAAAGATGAAGTAAGTCCGTGGATCGAAGCTTTTGAAAATGCCCGCAAGTGGATTGAGAAGCAGTAAACCCAACTAATTAAATGACAGGTCTGAGCCGTAAACATACTGGTATTCGCATATTTTGGGGGCTTATTGCGCTCTATATGCTCAATATCTGTGTAGACAGTCCAGACCTGTTTCCTAATCAACCAGAAAACCTCAATATTAACGATCAGGAGAGTGTTATTGAGTTGGTTGTAGAACAGGTTTTAGATCTTGGAAATGTCATTCCTGAGTATGATGATAATGATACTGAAGACCATACCTCTTCTAAAACTTCAGTCAATCTGGATCACTTTATCGTTGACGAATCAGCAATTGCATTTCAGCAAAATTTCAGTCTTTTAAAAAAACAAAATACGCTTTTTGCCTTAGCAAACTTCCGAAATTTATCATTGGAGGTTGACGCTCCCCCACCCAAATTTTAAGTTGTTTATACCGCATTGTTGAACACCTCAGTATCTGAGGTGCATCCTTACATTCAATACACTCATTAAACAAATTAAAATGAAACGATTACAATTAGTGCTGCTTTTGGCAGTGCTCACCCACTTTTCCTATGCTCAAGAAACAGAGCCCAAAGCTATTACAGACAGCTTATATATTGCTGAAGTTGAAGAAAGCAAAGAACCCTTAAAAATCTTACATGCTGAACCGCTTTATATCGACCTCATTCGAGATCTGGGCGCTCGCAAAGGAGAAAAAGAATGGAATATTGGTCTAGGCCTTACCGATAATGATCAATACGATGAATATCTTGCGCTTGTAGAATATGAATGGGCGCCCGCAGACCGATTGGGTTTAGAAGTAGAATTACCCTTCTCGTTGCATTATCCTGTAGGAGATAATGGCGATGCACCCGGAAACCGATTAAACAGTATCAAGATCGCTGGTCAATATACTTTTTGGGTTTCTGAAAAGTACAAAACCAGTATGGCGTTTGGGTACATTCAGGAATTTGAACTTACAAATTTTAGCAACTATGGTTCAGGAAAATTGTTTACCGGAAATATCTACAATCCGTTCTTCATTGCGGCTAAGCGATTGGGATCTAATTTTCATAGTTTGATCTATACAGGTCCTGCAATTGCGCATCACTTTAGTGACGGAGCCATTCACACCAGTTGGCAGATCAACAGCAACCTGCATTATATGATTCCCGGTACCCGTAATTTCATTGGTCTTGAATTTAATAAAGAATTCAATCAAGGTGATTTCGATATGACCATAAGACCACAATTGCGACTTGACGTTGCAGACAACCTTTTAATAGGTATTGTAACCGGCATTCCTATTAACCGCGAGACCGAACGCTTCAGTTCGTTTTTACGCTTAATTTACGAGCCGGGGAGTTAAAGAATTCTGTAATGTTCTATGATAAAAGCACAGACCTAAAAAATCTGTGCTTTTTTATTTTTACTAATACAACGTTGTAAATTTTTCTAAAATCGTAGAAAAAAGTCTACAAATTCGCTATTTTGCAGTAATCAAATACCTCAGAGGGCTACTTAAAGAGCAGAATCAAGAACTTGTATCGTATTTTTGTAAAGACCTCATTACCTAAAATCACACTTGTAAGAAAACCTATTTCATAACTATGGAAATTAAACGTCTTTTTGACTTCCCCTATCACCAGCTTGAGCAGTATAATTTGAAGGAAGCGCTGGTCACTAAATATGATGGTAAATGGGTAGCAACTACTACACAATCCTACCTCGATCAAGCCAATGCTATAAGTCGAGGCTTATTAAAATTAGGCGTCAAACCTAATGATAAAATCGCCGTGATCTCTTCGACTAATCGTACAGAATGGAACATCATGGATATCGGTATCCTGCAATTAGGTGCTCAAAATGTTCCCATATATCCAACGATTTCGGAAGAAGAATATGAGTATGTACTTAACCATAGTGAGTCTATTTATTGCTTTGTTTCTGACGAAGAAGTACTTACCAAGGTCAATGCAATAAAGGCAAATGTGCCCACACTTAAAGAGGTGTACAGTTTTGATGCTATCAACGGATGTAAGAGCTGGGAAGAGGTAAAAGAAGAAGACAAAACTCTTCAATCTGAAGTTGAAAAATTAAAAGACGCGGTTAAAGAAGACGATCTTGCAACCTTAATTTATACATCCGGAACCACCGGAAGACCTAAAGGCGTAATGTTGAGCCACAAAAATGTGGTGTCTAACGCAGTTAATAGTGCATCGCGTTTTCCTATTATTCTAGGACAGAGTAAAGCGTTGAGTTTCTTGCCGGTGTGTCATATCTATGAGCGTATGTTGATGTATCTCTATCAGTATACCGGAGTTTCTATTTATTTCGCTGAAAGCTTAGATACCATAAGTGAAAACTTAAAGGAGGTTCAGCCCGAAGTAATGACCGCTGTTCCACGTTTATTGGAAAAAGTATATGATAAGATCATTGCAAAAGGTGCAGACTTAACCGGGATTAAAAAGAAACTCTTTTTCTGGGCTGTAGAAACCGGATTAGAATATGAACCTTATGGTCAAAATGGCTGGTGGTATGAGAAAAAACTGGGAATTGCCCGTAAACTTATTTTCAGTAAATGGCAAGAAGCTTTAGGCGGAAATCTAAAAGTGATCGCTTCGGGTAGTGCTGCTTTGCAGCCGCGTCTCGCACGTGTATTCAATGCTGCAAATATTGGGGTGATGGAAGGCTACGGTCTTACCGAAACTTCACCGGTAATTTCAGTAAACGATATGCGTGATCACGGATTCAAAATAGGAACCGTGGGAAGGCCGATTCCGGAGACTGAAGTCAAAATCGCTGAAGATGGTGAGATTCTTATTAAAGGTCCGCAGGTAATGATCGGTTATTATAAAGACCAGGAAAAAACAGACGAAGTTTTAGAGAACGGTTATTTTCACACGGGAGATATCGGTGAGATCGATAGCGAAGGTTTCCTCAAGATTACCGACCGTAAAAAGGAAATGTTCAAGACCAGTGGCGGTAAATATGTAGCACCTCAAATCATCGAAAATATGATGAAGCAGTCTCGCTTTATCGAACACATAATGGTGGTAGGTGAAGGCGAAAAAATGCCGGCAGCTTTAATTCAGCCTAATTTTGAATTTGTAACCGAATGGGCAAAACTCAAAAATATTAATGTAGGCAGCACACCTCAAGAAATCGCTTCTAACGAGGAAGTGAAGAATCGTATTCAAGAGGATGTTGATCTTCACAACGAGAAGTTTGGTAAATGGGAACGTGTAAAGAGATTTGAGCTCACTCCAGACGAATGGAGCATAGAAGCCGGCCACCTCACCCCTACTATGAAACTCAAGCGACGTATCGTAAAAGAAAAGTATCTTGATCTTTACAACAAGATTTACGAGCATAAATAATCTATCAAACTCCTTAGAAATAAGGAGTTTTTTTATGAATATGTTCATCTTCTTACAGCTGAGATAATAATCTTATAAATTTTCCTTAATTTATTATGCGTGCATAGTAATATTTTTTAAATTTACGCAAACGTATGAGTAAAAAAGATATTACAATAGATCACGCTCTTAGAGCTACCTGGCAAGCCATCATTAAAATGTATAATGAGCAAGCTGCAAAATTAGACAGTACGATGGCTACAGGATTTGCTTTATTGAGCATAGACCCCGAAGAAGGAACGCCTTCTACAGCTTTGGGTCCTCGCATGGGTATGGAAGCTACAAGCCTTTCAAGAACCTTAAAATCGATGGAAGAACGCGGACTTATAGAACGCAAACCCAATCCGGCTGACGGACGCGGCGTGTTGATTTTCCTGACGGAATTTGGAAAGGAGAACAGAGACTTCAGTAAAGACCGTGTATTAAAATTTAACGAAGCGGTACGCGCTAACATTGATGCAGAAAAAGTAGATCACTTTTTTGAAGTGATTCACGTGATCAATGATCTAATACAGAATAAAAAGATTTATAACACTTCTGAAACTACTATAAAACAATGAGTAAAAGACGTATAAATAAAGTTGCAGTAATTGGCTCTGGTATTATGGGAAGCGGTATCGCTTGCCATTTTGCAAACATAGGAGTTGAAGTACTGTTGCTCGACATTGTTCCTCGCGAACTTAACGACAAAGAGAAAGCAAAAGGTTTAACACTTGATGACAAAGCGGTACGCAACAGGCTGGTAAACGATCACCTGCAAAATGCGTTAAAATCTAAGCCCTCTCCTATTTACCACAAAGATTTTGCAAAGCGCATCACTACCGGAAATATGGAAGATGATATCGCTAAAGTAAAAGACTATGACTGGATCATCGAAGTGGTGATCGAGCGTTTAGATATTAAAAAGCAGGTTTTTGAAAAACTTGATAAACACCGTACTCCGGGAACGCTGATCACCTCAAATACTTCGGGAATTCCGATCAAGTTTATGAGTGAAGGCCGAAGCGATGATTTTCAAAAACATTTCTGCGGAACGCATTTCTTCAATCCAGCGCGTTACTTAGATCTTTTTGAGATCATTCCGGGACCGAAAACCGACAAAGAAGTTTTAGCATTCTTGAATGCCTACGGCGAAAAATTCCTCGGAAAAACATCTGTTGTAGCAAAAGATACTCCGGCGTTCATCGGTAACCGCGTTGGTACGTATAGTATTATGAGTCTTTTCCACACTGTGGAAGAACTCGGGATGACCGTTGAAGAAGTTGATAAATTAACCGGACCGGTAATTGGGCGTCCAAAATCGGCTACTTTCCGTACTGTGGATGTTGTAGGACTTGACACCTTGGTTCACGTAGCAAATGGTATTCGTGAGAATGTAGAAAACGATGAGCGTGCCGAGTTGTTTTCGCTACCTAACTACATCAATACGATGCACGAGAATAAATGGTTAGGAAGCAAAACCGGACAAGGATTTTATAAGAAAATTAAAAAAGAGGACGGCTCTAGCGAGATTCTAACGCTAGACTTGAATTCTATGGAATATAGAGCCAACAAACGCGCATCTTTCAGTACACTTGAGATGACCAAGTCTATTGCTAATGTAGCTGATCGTTTTCCGGTTCTAGTAAAAGGAAAAGATAAAGCCGGAGAATTCTTCCGAAAAAATTTCGCAGGCTTATTCGCTTACGTGCAAAATCGTATTCCTGAGATCACCGATGAACTATACAAGATTGATGACGCGATGCGTGCCGGTTACGGCTGGGAGCACGGTCCGTTTCAAATTTGGGATGCCGTTGGAGTTGAGAAAGGAATCGAATTGATGAAAGCCGAAGGTTATGAAGTAGCCGGTTGGGTTTCAGAAATGATTTCTTCCGGTAAAAATTCGTTCTACACTGTAAAAGAAGGAAATACCTTCTACTACGATATCCCGAAGAAAGAATATGTGAAAAAACCAGGTCAGGATGGCTTTATCATTCTCGATAACATTCGAGAATCTAAAGAGGTGTTTAAAAACAGCGGCGTTGTCGTTGAAGACCTCGGCGATGGCATCCTAAATGTTGAATTTCGTTCTAAAATGAATTCTATTGGTGGTGATGTTTTGAGCGGTTTAAATCGAGCTATTGATATTGCTGAGAAAGATTTCGCCGGACTCGTTGTTGCCAACCAAGGAAAGAATTTCTCCGTTGGAGCAAATATCGGGATGATCTTTATGATGGCTGTGGAGCAGGAATATGATGAACTGAACGCCGCCGTAAAATACTTTCAGGATAGCTGTATGCGCTTGCGCTACTCTTCTATTCCTACCGTGGTTGCTCCACAAGCGATGACCTTAGGTGGTGGTTGCGAGATGACTTTGCACGCAGACCGCGTTGTGGCTGCTGCAGAAAGTTATATTGGTTTGGTAGAATTTGGTGTTGGGGTAATTCCCGGCGGTGGTGGTTCTAAAGAAATGACTTTAAGAGCTGCAGAAACCTATAAAAAAGATGACGTCGAGTTAAACCGACTACGGGAATATTTCCTAACGATTGGTATGGCAAAAGTTTCGACTTCTGCATATGAAGCCTATGACTTAGGGATTTTAAAACCGGGCAAAGATATTGTCGTGGTCAATAAAGATCGCCAGATCGCTGCAGCTAAAGAAGTAGCGAAGTTTATGGCAGATCAAGGCTACACCAAACCTATTGAACGTACCGACATTAAAGTCTTAGGTAAACAGGCTTTGGGTGCTTTCTTAGTAGGAACCGATCAAATGAACGCAGGTAAATACATAAGTGATCACGATCAAAAGATCGCTAATAAACTGGCTTATGTAATGGCTGGTGGTGATTTATCTGAAGCTTCTTATGTAAGTGAGCGTTACTTGCTAGATCTTGAACGCGAAGCTTTCTTAAGCCTTTGCGGGGAGCGTAAGACTCTAGAGCGTCTGGAGCATATGATCAAGAAAGGGAAACCTTTGAGAAATTAGACTAGAGACTTTAGATACAAGACCATAGACTAAAATAAATCCTATGCATAATTTTCAAGAACTTAAGATTTGGCAGAAAGCGATGGATATCGCAGAAAGTACCTATTTAATTTCGGCTGAATTTCCAAAGGAAGAAAAATTTGGTTTGACAAGTCAAATTAGAAGAAGTGCCGTAAGTATTCCTTCTAATATTGCCGAGGGAGCTGGAAGAAATACAGATGGAGAGTTTAAAAATTTCCTAGGAATTGCGAGTGGCTCTTCTAATGAACTGTATACACAGCTTATTTTGGCACAACGCTTAGGTCTTATATCTGAAGATGAACAACTTTCAAATATCTTAAAAGAATTGGAAGAGGTTCAAAAGATGAATTATACGCTAATAAAGAAATTTTCAAAATAGACTAAAGATTATCTCATATCTCAAGTCTAGAATCTAAAATCTAATAAATGAAAACAGCATATATCGTAAAAGCATACAGAACAGCCGTAGGGAAAGCACCGCGAGGTTTGTTCCGATTTAAGAGACCAGACGAACTCGCCGCAGAAACCATCGATTACATGATGAACGAGCTTCCTGATTTTGACAAGAAGCGCATTGATGACGTGATGGTAGGTAACGCGATGCCGGAAGCTGAGCAAGGCCTTAACGTAGGGCGATTGATCTCGTTGATGGGATTAAAGATCGAAGACGTACCGGGAGTGACGGTGAACCGTTATTGCGCTTCAGGAATAGAAACCATCGCTATGGCTTCGGCTAAAATTCAGGCAGGAATGGCTGATTGTATTATCGCCGGGGGTGCCGAAAGTATGAGTTACATCCCGATGGGTGGTTACAAACCGGTTCCTGATTATAAAGTGGCAAAAGCCGGAAATGAAGATTATTACTGGGGAATGGGTCTTACTGCAGAAGCGGTTGCCAATCAATTTAATGTTTCTCGTGAAGATCAGGATGAGTTTGCATACAACTCGCATCAGAAAGCCTTAAAAGCGCAGGAAGAAGATCGTTTTAAAGAGCAAATCGTTCCGATTGATGTTGAACACACTTTTGTAAATGGTGCCGGAAAGAAAGAAACTAAAACCTATACGGTTAGCAAAGACGAAGGTCCTCGTGCAGATACCAAGCTTGAAATTCTGGCGAAACTACGTCCTGTTTTCGCCGAAGGCGGAAGCGTAACCGCAGGTAACTCTTCACAAATGAGTGACGGTGCAGCATTCGTACTAGTGATGAGCGAAGAAATGGTTAAAGAATTAAAATTAGAGCCTATAGCTCGCCTGGTGAATTTCGCTGCCGTTGGTGTGGAACCACGCATTATGGGAATTGGTCCGGTTAAAGCCATTCCAAAGGCATTAAAACAAGCCGGATTACAGCAGAAAGATATCGACCTAATCGAATTGAATGAAGCATTCGCGTCGCAATCTTTAGCAGTGATCAGAGAGTTAGGTCTCAATCCGGATATCGTAAACGTCAACGGTGGTGCAATCGCTTTAGGTCACCCGCTAGGTTGTACGGGAGCTAAACTTTCCGTTCAGCTTTTTGATGAAATGCGCAAACGCGAAATGAAAAATAAATACGGCGTTGTGACGATGTGCGTTGGTACCGGTCAAGGTGCAGCCGGGATTTATGAGTTCCTCAATTAGACTTGAGACTCTAGACCAGAGATATCAGACATCTAAATAAAATTTAAAAACACACTTGAGACTAAGGTTTCTAAAATCTAAAATCTCAATACTTATATCTTAAAAAATGGCAGAAACAGCAGATAAAAAAGAAATTCTACGTGGCGGGCAATTCTTAGTGAAAGAAACCGCTTGTGAAGATGTTTTTACTCCCGAAGATTTTAATGAGGAGCAAAAAATGATGAAGGAAACGGTTAAAGAATTTGTTGACCGTGAGATCGTTCCTAACAAAGAACGTTTTGAACATAAAGACTATGCGCTTACCGAAGAAGTGATGCGTAAAGCGGGTGAACTCGGTCTTCTTGGTATCGCTGTTCCTGATGAATACGATGGTCTGGGAATGGGCTTTGTTTCAACAATGCTTGTTTGCGACTATATTTCCGGAGCTACGGGTTCTATCGCGACGGCCTTTGGTGCGCACACCGGTATTGGTACAATGCCAATCACCCTTTATGGTACCGAAGAGCAAAAGAAAAAATACGTTCCTAAATTGGCTACCGGAGAGTGGTTTGGCGCCTATTGCTTAACCGAGCCGGGAGCAGGTTCTGACGCCAACAGTGGTAAAACCAAAGCAGAACTTTCAGCAGACGGGAAAAGCTATAAGATCAACGGTCAGAAGATGTGGATCTCTAATGCCGGTTTCTGTAATCTGTTTATTGTTTTCGCCCGCATTGAAGATGATAAAAACATCACCGGTTTTATTGTTGAAAATGACCCTTCCAACGGAATTTCACTTGGTGAGGAAGAAAAGAAATTAGGTATTCACTCCTCTTCTACACGACAGGTATTTTTTAATGATACCGTGGTTCCTGTAGAAAATATGCTTGCAGGGCGTGGCGAAGGTTTTAAGATCGCGATGAATGCGCTTAACGTAGGTCGTATTAAGCTAGCTGCTGCCTGTCTTGACGCGCAACGCCGTATTATTGATATGGGCGTAAAATATGCAAATGAGCGTGTTCAGTTTAAAACACCTATCGCCAAATTTGGTGCTATTAAGTATAAATTGGCTGAAATGGCTACAAATGCTTACGTGTGCGAAAGTGCTTCCTACCGTGCAGCTAAAAATATTGAGGACCGAATCGCGATCAGAATGGCCGATGGTAACAGCCATCAGGAAGCCGAATTGAAAGGTGTTGAAGAATATGCGATCGAGTGTTCTATTCTTAAAGTTGCCGCTTCAGAAGATATGCAAAACTGTGCCGATGAAGGTATCCAGATCTATGGTGGTATGGGCTTCAGTGCCGATGCACCGATGGAAGCTGCCTGGAGAGATGCCCGTATTTCGCGTATTTATGAAGGTACCAATGAGATCAACCGTATGCTTGCGGTGGGAATGCTCGTTAAAAAAGCGATGAAAGGTCACGTAGATTTGTTGAATCCGGCGATGGCAGTTGCCGATGAGTTGACCGGAATCCCTTCTTTTGATACTCCAGATTATTCCGAAGTACTTTCTGAAGAAAAAGCGATGATCGCTAAACTGAAAAAGGTATTCTTGATGGTAGCTGGTAGCGCCATTCAGAAATACGGACCAGAATTGGAAGAGCATCAGCAATTGTTGATGGCGGCTTCAGATATCTTGATTGAGATCTATATGGCAGAAAGTGCCATCTTACGTACCGAAAAGAACGTAAAACGCTTTGGCGAAGACACTCAGAAAGAGCAAATCGCAATGGCACAATTGTATCTGTATCACGCTGTAGATACCATTAACCAAAAAGCAAAAGAAGGCATTGTGTCTTTTGCTGAAGGTGATGAGCAGCGTATGATGCTTATGGGTCTTAAGCGTTTCACCAAATATCAAAGTCAGCCTAATGTGGTTGCTTTGCGCAACACCATCGCTGAAAAAGTAACGGAAGAGAATACCTATCCGTTTTAAAATTTTGCCCTAATAGTTACATTTTGATTTGAATTCAGCCCCAAAGCTTTGCTTTGGGGTTTGTTTTTTTTAGATTGACGAGAATGAGATAAACAATGGCTCAAATCTTGATTACCTTGGTTGTGATGTAAGAAACATTGTATCTTTAAAACTTCAACTTAGTTTATGCAAAAAATAGGATTTATACTGCTTGCCTTTGTGATGAGCCTTTCACTTCAAGCACAAGAAAACACAGAGATTTTTCTTTTTGAGATCAAAACAACTCCCACCACTGTTGACATTGTAAATGGTAAAAACATTTCTCAAAATGCAGGTTATGATAATCAGCCTTCATTTTATGATGGGAACACTTTACTCTACAGCCGTACCCAAGACAGTCTCACTGCTATTGGTATTTACGACATAACTACTTCTAGAAATTCGATTTTCACTAACGAACCGAATAGCGGTTATTTCTCTCCGCAGCGCATTCCAAATTCTGAAACAATCGTTGCGGTACGTCAAGATCCTGAGGGACGTCAGCGCTTGGCGCAATATAACTTTAAGACTAAAGCCTTCAAAAAACTCTTAGACAGCAGTCAGGTTGGTTATTTTTCATTTTACGATGAGCACACGTTTATTGCTTCGGTTTTACAGCCAAATCAAATGGATCTCTTCCTTATAAATTCAGAAAAAGGAACTTCTGAGAACATCATTACAAATTCCGGTAGGTCGTTACAAAAAGTCCCCAATAGCAACTCGATGAGTTATACGGTAGAAAATGAAACCCAAAATATGGACCTGTATACGCTAGATTTTTCGGGTGACGAACCTACAAGCTATTTTGTATGTGAGATGCCCATAGGTCGCCAAGATTATACGTGGCTCGATGAAAACCGAATTCTCGTAGGTAGCGGCGATAGTCTTTTTGTCTATGATCTATTTGGAGAACCGGCCTGGACGTTTGCCACGAGTTTAAACAGCTATGGTCTTAAAAATATCACCAGAATGACTGTGAGTCCTGACGGAAAATACCTCGCAGTAGCGGCAGAACCTGTAGAAAACTAAATTCAATAGGTGCCTAAGCAAACCCAAATTATTATTCTCATTGTTCTCGCTCAATTTCTGGGAACAACGCTGTGGTTTGTAGGCAATATTGTGGTTCCGCAACTTCCTGTTACCCGGTTGGGTAATCCTGATCTTCTGGGAGATTTACTTGCCGCAGTGCAAATTGGGTTCATCTTAGGAACACTTGTCTTTGCGATACTCGCGATTGCCGACCGCTTCTCGCCTTCTAAAGTTTTTGCGGTAAGTGCCATTTTGGGAGCGATTACCAATCTGGCGTTACTCTTACCTCAGGCAGAAAGCGGCACTTTATTGATTTCGCGATTAAGCACCGGATTTTTCTTGGCCGGAATTTACCCCGTTGGAATGAAAATCGCAGCAGACTATTTTGAAAAAGGTTTAGGTAAAGTTTTGGGATTTTTGGTTGGCGCCTTGGTCCTAGGTACAGCACTCCCCCACTTTTTGAACAGTTTTGAAGTTTCAGTAGATTATAAGATTATCACATTGGTCACTTCGGGCTTAGCTGCTGTTGGCGGACTATTAATCGGCTTTTTGGTTGCTGATGGTCCGTATCGAAAAGCACAGCAAAAACTTTCGATAAACGCCATTCCCTTTATTTTTCAGACTAAAAAATTCAGAAGGGCGGCTTTTGGATATTGGGGACATATGTGGGAGTTATACGCTTTTTGGGGATTTCTACCTGTTTTTATAAACTATTATCAAGCAGAACATCAAGTCTATCTCAACACTTCGCTTTGGTCCTTTTTTGCCATTGCGATCGGTGCAATTTCCTGTGCCTATGGTGGCGTTTTGACTCAAAAAATAAGCAGTAAAAAGGTAGCCTTTTACGCGCTCCTGATCTCAGGAATTTGCTGTTTGGTTTCTGTTTTTAGTTTTGAATTTCCACCGGCGATTTTTAGTTTCTTTCTTTTACTATGGGGCGCTGCCGTGGTTGCTGATAGTCCGCAATTTTCAACATTGGTCGCGCGTAACGCACCACCCGAATACCGCGGGACCGCACTGACGCTCGTTAATTGCATAGGATTTGCGATTACCGTAATTAGCATTCAACTACTCAAGCATTGGGTTATTCATTTTGAGATCGATTATCTCTTTTTGATTTTAAGTCTGGGCCCTATCTTTGGAATTTTGAGTTTGTACCGGTCTAGACTATGAGAATTCTTTCCTGCTGTTTCTTTCTGATTTTTATAGCGTGTGGCAAAAATGACGGCCCGCCGCCATTATTTCAAAAGTCAGCAACTGCTTTTACTCCGGTTCAAAAAGCGATCATCGCTCCTAAGGTCGACGGTAAAGCTCACGATCCCGCATGGCAATCTCTAGAATGGAAACAAATGGATCATATTTGGAGCGGAAAAGCTTCGGAAAATTCATCAATTCAATATAAACTCACGTGGACACCTGATGCTCTGTATGTGTTGCTTCGGTTAGAACATATTGCACTTCAGTCTAATTTTGGCAATCCAATGGAGAACTTCAACAGCGAAGATCACCTGAGTGTTTATGTTGATGAAGACAACAGCGGCGGAAGCTACGAAGATTCTTATAATGCTTTTGCATATCAAATTTCGCCAACGAACATTTCAGTATTTCTAGATCAGAATAAAAAACCGAGAACTGCTCATCACGCTGTTTATTCCATTTTAAAAAATTATGGGACTACCGCATATTGGGAATTGAGAATAACCAATTTTGATTCGGCATATCAGCCCAGCAAACCTAATGAAGCTGTATCTTTAAAACCCGGAAAATTTATGGGCTTGGCGCTCGCTTTTGAACACGTTGATGCCAAAGCAACCAACACAATTCTTGGTTCTGTTGCGATTCCTGAAGATTATGAGGGACGTATAAACCTGGATGCCGGACTTTTTGAAACCCTAAAATTGATTCAATAATTATGGAAAATAGAATAGCACTTAATGACAACTTAAGCTTATCACGCATCGTTCACGGATACTGGCGTTTGCGCGATTGGGATTTGAGCGATGAGCAACTTTTAAAGCTCATTGAGCAAGTTCTGGAATTGGGAATCACCTCTTTTGATCACGCAGATATCTACGGAAATCACACCTGTGAAGCCTATTTTGGCCGTGCATTAGCGCTGAAACCGGAGCTGCGCGAAAAGATGGAATTGATAAGCAAGTGCGGAATCAAAATGGCTACCGATTACAATCCGGAGCTTGACATTAAAATCTATGATTACAGCACCGAATACATTATAAAACAAGCCGAAACTTCGCTTAAAAACTTAGGTACAGATCGTCTTGATCTTTTATTGCTTCACCGCCCTGCTCCTTTTTTCAATCCGGAAGAAGTTGCTAAGGCTTTTGATCAGCTTAAAAGTAGCGGTAAAGTGCTCAACTTTGGCGTATCAAATTTTAGTCCAGCACAATTTGATACCCTGCAAAGTTATCTTGATATGCCTTTAGCCACCAATCAGGTTGAGATTTCTGTCAGTTGTTTAGCGCATTTTGAGAATGAGAATACCGAATATTTCTTAAAACATAAGATCAAACCGATGGCGTGGTCGCCACTTGCGGGCGGAGCTATTTTCGACCCAAAAACGGAAAAAGATCAGCGTTTAACTGCCGTATTAAAAAATATCGCTGCTGAATTGAATACAGATATAGATCAGGTGATGTATGCGTGGCTTTTAAAGCATCCTACAGGCATTATGCCTATTGTGGGATCACAACATATCAATCGAATTAAAAGTGCTGTTGATGCCCTTAAAATCGAGTTAAGTCTGGAGCAATGGTATAAAATCTATATCGCTTCTAAAGGTGAAGATTTGCCTTAGTTTTTTACTTCATAATCAACATCCTTATAGCCTATTCTCCCGTCTGTAGCAATGATCTCGATACGAATGGTTTTGGTTCCTGAGATTTCATTATTTTGAACGTTTAAACTAATCACCTCTTTGTCTTTCAGCTTCAAATCAGGATTCCAATAAAGACTTACACTGTTATCTCCGGGACCTAAGGCAGACTCTTCACGCTGATATTTTGGAATATAAAATTCTTTAGTTGATGCAAATACAGGAATTGAGGTTTTCAAAATTCCCTTCGACTTCGTGGCGGTATATAGCCCGTTACCACTATACGTATATATGGCCAAAATGCAACCCTGAATTGGGGTCGACCGCGTATCTTTAAACGGATACACCCTTCGATAGAGCGGCATAAAATTTTTAGTGATTCCATCAAGAATTTCAACGCTTTTCACCTCACTGGGCGGTAGATTAGGCAAAAACTGGTAGGCATCATCCAAAACCGGAATTCCGTCGACGAGCACTATTGTTTCCATACCACCGGTTACCACTGCCTTTTGATAGCGAACACCGGTGCTGTCTTGATACATTTGAAAACTGATTTTATCACCAAAAGACTGCAAGAGCACTCCATACAAACCACGGTTGTATTCATTTTCTTTACTTTCAAGCTCCCGGCCATCTATAACAACATCGGGTTTACCGTAGGTGTCCATTACTTTTTGACGTTGCGGCGTAAGTTCATAATTGCTGATCACCACTTCGTCTAACTGGTTGACTTCAGGATCATAATCAAAAAAAGAATCAGACGCCCCCTCACTTTCTGATTGCTGAAAAACCTTAGATTGTAAATTATTTTGTTTGAAGAAAGCTTGAGTTCGATCGTATCGTATTTTAGGTTTGTCTGACTCGGCTAGACTCAACGTATAATTTCGGTTTTTACCAGCATCATTTTTGGTTTGTAACACCGCCCTTACCCGTCTGCCTTCCATTGGAGGCAAAAGAAAATTAAACCTTCCCAGACTGTCAGTCTTTTGAGTGTAAAAACTTTGCTCTTCACCAAAAACCATTAAGCTGACATCAACACCTTCTTTCATTTTATCTTTATTAAAAAGGGCTGCGACCGCTCCCTCAACACCCAGTGCAAATTCAGGAAAAACGTTCATCTGTTCTTCATCTATAGGTGTATTAAACGCGTAACCTCGCCAACCCTGAGTCAATAGCAAATTATCAAGCTCATCTGGTTTAACAAGATCGGTGTCTTCAAAATAAAACGAAGGTTTTTCAATAGTTCCACTTAATTCTGAACTGAGCATAAAATAGTTCCAAATGTTTTGATCATTGCCTAATTCTTTCGGAATTACAACTACCGACGCACTGGCTAGTTGTGCTATTCCAGATGCAGAAAATTCAAGGTTTGCTTCTTCACCCGTTTTATAAGAGCTCTTAGCCATCTTAAAGTCGATTGGAAGCGCTTCTATTTCCAGATTATTAAAAAACAAACGTTCGGCTAAGGGATTCTTATTTTGGTCTTTAAGACTAAAAACAATAATTCCAGCAGGTAGCGATTCTTTTGAAAACATTAAAGTCTGCTTTCCGGCCTTTAGCTTTCTAGCTATTTCACCTAATATCAATCCCCTGCTGCTTACTTCTACATACACTGAATCATTTACAAATTGAGTTGAATTGATGAGCACGGCTAGATTATTTCCGACCTCATTGACCGAAAGTGTACTCCCCTTCTCTACCACATCTGTAAACGAATAACTAAGCTTGAGATCCTCGTGAGGCTCTTTCAGTTCAACTCTGTAGCTTGCTTCAGGTTTTGGAAAGATATAGATGCGCCCCATACCCAGTTTATTACTTTTAAATGAGGTAATGACATTATTTGCCTCGTCGTACACAGTCCCTGTAACTGCCACGCCTTTTCCTTTCTCGTTAATCGCCTTAAATCCTATTAGGTTATTGATCCCGGCGATTAAGCTACCTCCTTCTGGTAAAAACTGAATGTCAATAGCCGGCTGTGACAAAGGAATGCTTTCGCTCCATTCTTTTCCTGATTCGGTTATTAACTTCATATGCACCCAAGCTGTACCTTCAGGAAAATCTTGTTCCAATAGAAAATACCCGGAGCTGTTTTTACGAATGACCTGCTTCTTTACTCGGTCGTCATAAGCCAGTTCTAAATCAAATTTAGAACTGGTGGTACTATCAATAAGCTCAGGCTTGAACAGGAATCTCGTGGTGTCCTGATCATCTGCATCTATTTTTTGAACTACATCATTCAGCGCTTTGTCTTCTGTTATGCTGAGGTAACTTTTAAAAATAAAGTCAGACTTAAAATTCTTATTCCACTGCGTGTAAGCTCTCAATTGATAGGTACCCGGACTGTAGAAATTTTGAATATCAAAATAATTGTTTGCAATTCCGGTTTCTAAATCCAACAGTTTTTCACCTACAACGGTCTCAAAAGGGTCTATCAACTCTACGTGCAAAACGCCACTTAACGCTGAAGGAACATTATCTTTTGCCTGTGCGACAATCGCCTTAAACCATATAGTTTCACCCAAAGTATAATTACTTCGGTCTGTTTGTAGGTATACTTTTTCGGCCAGAGCCTCTTTAGTTGCGATGTCGTTCTGTGCTTTAAGCGCAGAACTTATTAGCATGAACATAAAAGCACAAAGACCCGATTTTAGCTTAATAAAAAAATTAATCTGGGAACGCTTTGATACTTTTATAGTAGGCATACGTTTTAATTTATAGGCTTGATGATAAAACTGAATTCATAATCTTGAGGCTTCAGTTGGTATTTTTCCAGTGGTTTTGCACCCCAGCTGTTATCGCCTCCCACTCCGGTTTGCTTGTAATCAATATGAAGACTGATCAAATCCCGAGGTTTTATATCTGTGGTATGACGCTGTGCTTTACGAGTCCCCGGGTCAAAATCAGCAGTATAATTATGATGCGCGCTGAATGAAAACTCCGGTAACCCTAGTATTTTAAAACCGCTTCCTTGATCATCAGTAAGTTGCAGCCAGCGGTTTTCGGTGCGATAGCCATTTTCTTGTGGACGAATGTAAGGGAAATATAAATCGGCCACTGAAGCTTCATAAATACCCACAAAAGCCGCTTCTTTACGGTCTTGATAATTTTCAAAGGGTCCGCGGCCGTACCATTTTACCTGATCATATGCCGCCGGAAGTATCAAATTCATCCCAAACCGCGGAAGTTCTGCTAAATCTTCAGCGCCGGAATATTCTAGTTTCTCATTGATTTTTAAACTTCCGTCTTTATAAAGCGTGTAGCGTATTTTTGTTGTAGCCTGAAGCGTGTCTAATGCAAATGTCGATTCTAAAATCACAGAATCTTTAGTTTTTGTCAGCGTTTCAAAACTGATCAATTTCTGATTTTCTGAAGCATCTTTCCAAGCTTTACCTCGTCTTTGATAATTATTACCAAAATCATTGTCTGTAGGCGCGCGCCAAAAGTTCGCTCGTGGCGCTTTCAATAGATAATCCTGATCTTTATACGTCCATTTGGTCAAGCTTCCGGTTGTTTTATCAAAATGTAAACTGAAATCTTCCCCAGAAACTTCAAGCGCATCCCGTGTACTTTTGGTTTTAAGCTTTTTCTTGTCCAAGTTGGGTGCAAATACAAGCGGTGCTGCTTTTTGAAGTAAAATCTGATCTTGAGCAATTACAAAAGCAGCAGGAAGCATTGCAGATGCGCCTTTCGTTGTTATACTGAAATTGATAAAATACTCGCTTCCATCTTCGGGAAGTTCAAGGGTTTTTATTGAAAAATCTACCGACTGCTGTGGTGCTACATCAAAAGTAGGAAGCTTATCTTCAGCGATAATTTTTCCGTCCTTCAACACTTCATAACTGATCGCGTACATGTTTAAATTGGTAAAGAAGAATCGGTTTTCCAGTTTAAACTTTCGCTGAAGCGTATCAACTAAACTAATTTTCACATCTTGATACACGTGCTTTACTTCAGCTAAAGCCGGGTGCGGACTGCGATCAGGATTGACCAAACCGTTCAATACAAAATTTCCATCATTGCGATACCGGTCGGGACCATAATCACCGCCATACGTCCAATATTCAGTTCCGGTGCTGTCTTTTTTCACAAAACCTTGATCTACCCAATCCCAAATAAAACCGCCTTGCACTTGGTCGTGTTTATATACAAAATCCCATAAATCGCTCAGATTTCCCGTGCTGTTCCCCATACTGTGTGCATATTCGCACCAGATAAACGGGCGATCGGGATACTTGCCCAGATAATGTTCTTCGATATAATCCATACGTGCATACATCCACGGAATGACATCGGTATGCGGTTCTTGAAAACTCTTACCGCGCTCTGCACGCTCGTATTGCACCGGTCGTGTGTTATCGCGGTTTTTGATCCAGTGATAGCCATCAATAAAAGCGGGACCATCGCCGGCTTCATTCCCCATAGACCAAATGATGATCGACGGGTGATTTTTGTTGGTCTCGACCATCGCTTCAAGTCTATCTTGATGCATCAAAGCAAACTCTGGTTTGTTTGCGGGCGTTTTATCTTCATCATAACCAAAACCGTGCGTTTCTATATTGGCTTCATCAACCATATAAATCCCATACTCATCGCAGAGGCTGTACCATAGCGGATCGTTAGGATAATGCGAATTGCGCACCGCATTGATGTTATTTTCTTTAAAGGACCTAATATCCTCAAGCATCGATTCTTTTGAAATCACGTGACCCGTGTGCTGGTCATGTTCGTGGCGATTGACCCCTTTTAGCAAAATAGGTTTCCCGTTAACCAGTAAATTTCCGTTTTTGATCTCGCTGGTTCTAAAGCCTATTTTTGCCGAAGTACTCATCAAAAGTTTGTCTCCTTTTCTTAAGGAAAGCACCACTTGATACAACTTAGGATGTTCTGCGCTCCAAGGCTCTATAGCTTCAAAAGTTTCTTGAAACTGAAGCGTATCGGTTTTTGCTGAAGCAAGTTTTAGGCTTTGTGTTGCGCTATACAGTTCGGCATTAGCATCGCGGATTTTTAAATCAAGCTGAAGATTTTCAGTAGTTGTACCGTCATTTCTTATAGCGATTTTTCCGTCAAATATTCCGTCAATATATTCGGTGTCAAGTCCCGCTTTGAAAAAGAAATCCTGAATATGTGCTTTAGGCTGTGCATAAACATACACATCCCGTTCAATTCCGCTCAGGCGCCAGAAATCCTGATCTTCAAGATAGGTACCGTCACTCCAGCGGTAAACTTCCACAGCGATCTCATTATTACCCGGTTTTACAAAAGATGTGATATCAAACTCAGAAGGTGTTTTTGCGTCTTCATCATAACCCACTTTTTGCCCGTTGATCCAAACATAAAAAGCACTGGTAACTCCTCCAAAATACAGCTTGATCTGCTTATCCTTCCAATCCTGCGGAAGGATAAATTCTCGCTTATACGAACCTACAGGATTATAAATCGTATCTACAAAAGGTGGATTAATTCTATGCGTATATCCGGCGCTCACATACAAGGGAAAATCGTACCCCTGCATCTGCCAATCCCCGGGAACCTTGATATCATCCCAGTCTGAAGTGTTGAAATCTGAATTGTAAAACGCTTTAGGTCGCTGCTCTGGAGTGTCTGAGAGGTTAAACTTCCAAGTGCCGTTAAGCAGCAACAGATTTTCTGATTTGTAATATTCATTTTCAACAGCTTCTTCCTCAGAATCATAAACGTAAAACGTAGATCGAGGCGACTCGGTGTTTTGCGTAACCACACTCAGATTTTGCCATTCAGGCAATTCTTGCGCTTTTAAAATTGGTGCACAAATAAGGACAAAAACTATTAAAAATCTATAGGAGAACATACGCATTATCTAAATATTAATGTGTTGAATATAGCTTTACCGGAGCATTATAAATACGTCAGGATTAATCAAAATTGATACTATGTAATTCACCCGATGTCATTTTAACCTCAAGGTTGTTTCCTTCTGACTCTAGACTTTTCACCGGTAACAACTCCTCTTCTTTCCAGGCTTCGCCTGATTTTTTCCAAAGCATAAGCGTCGCATAGATTTTATTTTTAGCCTTCGGCGAAAATTCAGCAGATACATTGATCACGGCACTGTCATCAGCCACCGGATTTAGATCAGTTTTCTCTAAAATCTCGACTTCTTCCCATCCTGAAAGCGGTACCATAGCGAGTTGATATTGCCCATTATCAATGATGGTCGCGGTATAATTACCAACTTCTTGCGTGCTTTGCTCTATTGTTTTTCCGTCTAATTCAGGAAGCGCATAATGCCCAAGACGCATCGCAACAGGCACTTCACTTGTCTGCTTATCTACGCGCAAAATACCGTTAGCTAACGGGATGTCAACCAACTGCATATGCACCTGATCATTGGTCTCCAAAACGGCATCACGGTAGTATTTACCGTCTTCATATTTTTTAAAAGTATACAGTCGCCAAGGTTCCCATTCTTCCTTTGCATTTTTAAAAACATAATTCATCGAGATGGTACCGTCTGTACCATCGGCTTGCCAGGGAAATGCCGAATTATACGACAACTTATTGTAGTTCTCACTACTGCGAAAGCCCTGCCAGTCGTCTGCTTTACGCTCATGACACCAGGCTCTGATTTCTGAAGCTCCAATCCCGGGGTAATCGGTTAGCAAAACGTTGGAAGCTGCTTGAAATTTGTTATACACCGCATCATCTTCAAATCGTGAGGCCCACGGACCTTCATTTTCGGTTGCGGTCCAAAACGCATTATCTTCCGGAAGCAGCAATCCTAAAAAGGCTTTACCCATCCAGAATACGCTACCTCGCGTGCTATAATTCTGTACTGCCGGCTCAAAATGATCGTAAAAACCAAGAGTTGGGATTCGATCTTTTAAAAACTCAGGATTCTTTAAAAACTGAAGCAACACCCCCGAAGAAATACGACGCAACCAGCCCAAATTAATCGTATCGTCATCAAGCGTTCCTGCAAATGGAAACGGACTGATAGACGCAATGCGATAACTTATACTTCTTCCAAACATGATCATTTCTCCGTCTTCAGAAAACATATAAGGATAGTGATACACCAAATCTTGAAAATTGGTTTTAAAAGCCTTAGCGATCTCTGGATAATGGGTGTTTCCGTACACCGACGCCCACATGGGTCCGTACACCTGAAATGCCCACATACTGTAATAATCGTAGGCCGGGTTGTCGTTATACCAACCTTGGCCGCGATAATCTGCCAGTGATTTGTTCAAATATTCTTCAAGCAAAGGTTTGTTAACCTCATACCCTTGCGCATCAAAAAAACTCAACACAAAAATGTTGAAGAATTTCCAGTTTGAAGGCACAGTTGGTCCGTCACCATAACTCAGCATAGAAGCTGCCAGGGCATCTTTATCTTCCTGACTTAAAGGTTCCCAAAGCGTTTCTGGAGAAATAAATAAGGAAATTGCCAGCGCACCATACTCAACCAGATTTTGACTTGGTCCGCCATTGCCTCGTGGTTTTATAAATCCTTCACTATTGGGATTTGCCAACTTCGGAATTTGATGCTGGTAATATTCGGCTACTTTTATTCCGTTTAAGGTAAGATCTGGTTCCTTTTTAAGCAAAGGAGCCGCGACAAATAACGTACGTACGAGGCCTTCTAATTTCTCAGTAGGCACACGACTTATATCGTGCGGATAACTCTTTCCGGGAAGTTTAGGAAACTTCATCGGGTCATCTAGATCATCAATATAGCTGAAGGCTCCTTCGAGCAAATAGCGTGCTGCATCTTCCCAATGCTTACGCGTCATTCCCGTCATTGGGCTCAATTCATAATCTGGATCTTCTACCTCAAAAAGCGGCATTTCACCATCAACTTGCTTAGCAGGTTTTATTTCTTGAGCTTCGATAGAAGCCATAGTGAATAGCACCACACAAAAACCGGTGATGTACTTTATTTGTTTTACTAAAATCATAACTGGTATTTATTCTGAATCGACAAAGCGTGCCATTTCTGAAGCTGCAAGCAAATACGCTCCAACTCCAAAATCTGCTGTAGAATTTACATCTACCACTTGCCCGGGAATGGCTTTTTCTCCAATAGGTTGTACATAACCCACGCTTCCGTCTTCTTGCAAAGCAACTTCAGTAAGGTATTCCCAGCTTTTTTCTACAACCGGCAAATAGGTTTCTTCATCAAGAAGATCATTGTTAATTCCCCATAAATAACCATAAGTAAAGAATGCTGTCCCGCTAGTTTCTGGTCCCGGAGCGTGCTCAGGATCTAGAATACTGCGCGTCCAATAGCCTTCTGGCTGCTGCGCTTCCTTAAGGGTTACAGCCATTTTTTTGAAGCGGCTTTCAAATGCTTCGCGATACTGAGAATCTTTAGGCAAATCCTGAAGCACCTTAGCTAAACCGGCAAAGACCCAACCGTCTCCACGCGCCCAGAAGTCCTTCTTTCCGTTGAGACTTTTATGCTTCGGGTAAACATATTTCGCATCGCGAAAGTATAATCCGGTTTCTTCATCGAGCATAATGCTGTCTGAATAGGTCAGATACTCGTTGAGTTTATCTAAATACTGCTCATTTCCCGTTACTTTATACAATTTGGTCATTACCGGCATCACCATATATAAACCATCTGCCCACCACCAGTAATCGTTATTTGTCGTGCTCATCTCGTACTCCATCACCTCTTTTGCTCGGGCAATCTTTGAAGGGTCTTTTGAACCTTCAAGCGTATAGAGGTCGATATAGGTTTGAAACGCAATTTGCCAGTCTCCAAAAAGTACGTGATCGTCGGTTTCTCCGTAGTTGTATTTCCAGGCC
This sequence comes from Leeuwenhoekiella sp. CH_XMU1409-2, assembly GCF_037029365.1. NCBI lineage: Bacteria > Pseudomonadati > Bacteroidota > Flavobacteriia > Flavobacteriales > Flavobacteriaceae > Leeuwenhoekiella > Leeuwenhoekiella sp. CH_XMU1409-2. Next base: position 110,931 of record NZ_JAYMEI010000006.1, read on the forward strand.
GATTTGTCTTGGGACTTTGCTCCCATCCACTCGTTATGCTCTGCCCAGGCTTCAGAATAGGCTAAGAACTCTTCATTTCCGGTCACTTTATAAGCCTCTATATTCCCGGTATGATAGGCTGCCGGATGCCAAAATGCAAAATTAGGCTCGGGATGCGCTTCTTGCCAGTGCGTGTTTACCTTTTCAATAATGGCTAAAACCGAATCTTTTTCCTGAGGAATTGCGGTTTCCTCAATATCAGCATCTTGCTTCTGAGTGGTAGAGTCTCCGTTGCTTTTACAACTACTGAAAGCAACCGCCAAAGCTGCAGATAATAGAACTATTTTAAAGTGGTTATTCATTGCTAATTTATTAGTTAGTGTTTTTATTTAAATTCTTAATGCGCGTGGTCAATTGAAATATTTTCGCCACTCCATATCTTTTTTTGAGTCCAGGCTGCATAATCATCAGACCATAGTGGGGCTGTTTCCGGTAAACCTAAGATTAAAAAAGCCTCAGAGCATAGATATAGACTTCCGGTAGAAATGTAGCCTTCTCCAATATTATTTTGAGCTCCATATAAACCTACTTTTAACCATCCATTTTCATCGAAAGTTCCTGGAGCTTCGATTTGTCTCTTAACCATCGTTAATAAGGCTTCACGCACCTGAGCAGGTTTTATTTCTTGAGGTAACTCTTGCCTAAGCGCTATATGTGATAATAATTGAAACGCTCCAAAACGATATGCTAATGATCTTCCTATTGGTGGATAGGTTCCTTCGGGACCAATCAGGCGCTCCTGTATTGCAGCATAACGTTTGGCTCTATATTTTACGTTATCATAATCTTTATCAAGACCATTTCCAGTTTCTTGAAGTGTTTGATGAATATCTAGTAAAAATGGCTGTATCACGAAACTGTTGTAATAATCCCAATGAAAATCAGGACCATCGCCATACATACCATCGCCTAAATACCAATCCTTATGTTTGTTTAAGCCATATTCTATTCGTAACATATCTCCACTATTATCAAATTTTTCTAGTGCGGCTTCAACCATTCCTGAGAACAAAAGCCAATTGCTATAATAAGGCCTAATTACGCGGGTAGACTTCAAAGCTTCAATAATATTCTTCTGGATTGTTTGGTCTAATTGTTCCCAAATAGAAGGATTCCGTAATAACCCCTGAGCTAAAAATGCAGCATCTACAAGTGGTTGAGCATCCTTATTAAAATTCATAAAATCAGCAGATTCAGGGTTTGTAGCATTGTCTAAACAACGAATTACTAAATCGATATATTTTTTACGTAATTTACCTTCGGGAGTGTCATCTGGCCCCAATTCTAACCAAGGTGCCATCCCTGAATATAATCTACCAAAAGCCTCCAAATAGGTAACGTGAGTACGATCATCCCAAGCACCAGGAGAACGCTCAATCGGCATATTCTTTTTCAGTTTCTCTTCAGCAAGATTATTTAAAACAGGATCCGCTATTTTAAGCATCTTCTCAATCATATACTCTCGTTCATCTTGTTGAGCGAGACCTTTCAAACTGACCAGATTAAACGCTATAAAACAAAAGATGAATATGCCTTTAAGTTTTCCCATTATTTAAATTTTAATTATAAGTTTTGATCTTTTCTCTGAAATATCCGAACGTAATCTATAAGGTATTCTCTGGGGAATTTTGTGTTTGAAGGATCTCCCCCATTAGAACCTATAGCCAGATTGAGTAAAAGATAATGCGGTTGTTGAAAGCCATTAAAGCCATCAGGATTTTGCGTTTTATTGAGTTCGATCTCGTTAAGTAATTCGCCGTCTAAGTAGAGTTTGATAGATTCTGAAGTCCAATCCATTTTCCAGATGTGGAATTTTTCAGGCCATTGCGGGTCTTTTTCTAAAAATTCAGCAAACGGAATTTTTGCACTATCCCACGATACATTCCTCCAATTAGCACCCCAGGCTGCATTAGCCAGAATATGAGGTTTACCGCCTATTTGATAGAATTCCATCATATCGATCTCGCCATTGGATGGCCATCCTTTATCAATGCCCAAAGTCCAGATTGCCGGCCACATTCCGCTTGCGGTATCAATTTTTGCGCGCACTTCTACAATGCCATATTTAAACTGAAACTTACCACGGGTATTGATACTCGAAGAAGTATAGGCTGACTGCTCCCGATTCTTTTTCCAATTCGTGCTCTTTGCCTCAAAATTGGGATTGTTAACCTTTTCCTTCTTTCCGGTAATTACCAAATGACCATCTTTGATCGAAGCATTGTCTTCCTGATACCATTGTAATTCTTCGTTGCGTACAAATCCGTTCTCATAAGACCAGTATGCTGCATCTGGTTTTGCACCGGAATCGAATTCGTCGTGCCAAATCAATTCATACCCACTTGGAACTTGAATAGCTTCTTCTATCGATTTCTCTGCTGAAGATTTACAGCTGCCCATAAGAGCAGTTAGTATCATAGTGAAGAGCGCTCCACAAAAACCGGCGATATGTTGAAAATTCAGTTTCATTATTTTGAGATCAATAAGGCTCCTCCTTCAGCAAGAACATCAATTTTTAATTTTCCGTTCTTTTTGACTTTAACTGTTTTTTGAGCAGCCGTTTTGTCTTTTGCGTCATAAATTAGGGTTGCTTCGATACCTTTAAACATGGGTAAGTCTAATTCCAGCGTCTTCTTTGCTTGCTCTCCATTTGTTACTGCCAGATACCAGGTATCTCCTTTTCTACGCGCTATTGCTGCGTAATCGCCCGGTTCACCGCCCACATAAACGGTCTCGTCCCAAACTGTAGGCACTTCTCGCAAAAAGTCTAAAACAAATTCAGGCTGCTCTTCAAGATTGTTTGGTGTTAAGCCAAAATGCTGAATCGGTGAAAAATAAAGAACTGCAGTTGCCAGTTCAAAAGCGTCTGTAGTTTTACGCACGGTTCCTCCCTTTTGATCACGGCTCAAACGCTTGTTCAAGAACACCGGAGCAAAATCCATTGCACCTATGGGATTACGTGTAAATGGTAAAATCGTACTGTAATACGCGTGTTTGTCGAGTGCATATTGCGTAAAAATTAAATTCTCTGATGCACGCACTGCTTCTGAAGTCACGTAGTTTGGATACATTTTTTCCCAACCACGTGGAATAGTACAGCCGTGAAAAGTAATTGCCAGACCATACGTATTGGCGTCGTTCAATATATCTTCATAAAGCTGCATGGTCATCTGCTTATCACCGCCAAAAAAATCAACTTTTAAACCTTTGACTCCTATTTCTTTTAACCAAGCCATCTCTTTTTGGCGCTTATAAGCGGTATTCATAAAATCTTGTGGAGTTTGCGGCGCATTGCTCCAAAAACCATTGGAGTTATACCATAAAACCACATCAACATCTTTTGAATTGGCATACTTTACCAACTCCTCAATCTTATCGCGACCTATGCGGGCATCCCACCAGTTATCGATAAGTACGTATTCAAAATTTAAAGCAGCAGCAAGGTCAATATATTCAATTTGATCTTCGTAGTTGATGCTGTTATCTTGCCAAACGATCCAGCTCCACGTTGCTCTTCCCATTTGATACTCCTGAGAAGGCGCATAACGCTGCTCTACAAGATCAAACGAAGCCGTGGTCTCTACTATAGGTTTTAATGTTTTACCTACAGTTATGGTTCGCCAAGGAGTTTGCGCCGGCATAGCCATTGCCGCAAAAGCATCTCCTAAACCATTATTCTCACCTTCCTGAGGAAAAGCTAACGGAAACAAGCCGTATTTATCTGATTCTCCTAATCGAGAACCGGGATAGCTTCCGTCAACGTTGGTTTCAGAAATTAGAATCCATCCCTTTTCTTCATTTTTGAATAAGCCAGGAAAGGTGTAACCTACACCGTATTGTGATTCGGTTCCTAAAGCTTCGTCAAAGGTGTATTCTTCTTCATACGAAGGTTTGGTTTGTTCCCAGCCTGTCATTGGTAAAGCCTGAGGTGTAATAAACGAAGTAGCATCATCTGGTAAATTAAATCCGGTTGCTTCTTCTAGAATCTTCACTTTGGTATTACGCTCTTTTGCAGTGAGTTTGTATGCAAAAGCAACATCCCTATTACTCACTCTAAACTGAACAGCCAAGGTATCTTGATTGGCATTTACAAACTTTACGATCAGCTCTTTTGCCTGATATTCAACGTGACTTACTTTAGCTTTTTTAAGGTCGTAGGTTTCAGCTATTGCTGTTGAACTTTGCGCTGCAAACGATAATCCTTCAGAAAAATCTCCTATTGAAGTTTTTAAACCCAGTGGTGAATCTTCCAAAAAATCAACACCATCAAGTTTTACGGCATAAACCGGCTTTTGATCTTCTAGCTGAATATGCACTTTAATATGTTCATCAGGACTAGAAACCACAGCCGGAAGCTGACTCCATACTTGTGATGTAGTCAGCGTGAGCAATACACTTGCAATACATAAAGGTTTAAAATACTTCATCTCTATTTTTATTTAGAATAAGGAAAGGGTGTACGTGTAAGTATACTCTTTATCTTCCAGACGATATTCTCTAAAAGGATATTGCCCCCAGCTGTTGAGACCGCCTAAGCCTCTTTGCTTTAAGTCAATATGTAAAAATACCTCATCCTCTACCGTAATGTCTGTTGGATGCTTTTGATCTTTAGACATTCCGGGATCTAAGTCTTCGGTTGAAACATGCAATGCGCTAAATCCTAAAGGTTGTGCTCCGGTGACTTTTAAACCTTTGCCACTTCCGTTAGCAAGACTTAACCAGCGCGTATCGGTATGATATCCTGATTCTTGTGGTCTGATATACGTCCACGTAAATTGATTCTTCACATCATCTTTATACGTACCAAAGAAAGCTGCTTCTTTTCGGTCTGAATAGTTTTCTAAAGGTCCGCGACCATAATACTGTAATTGATCGTAGGCTTCATTCAGTACCATACGCATTCCAAAACGTGGCATTTCTGCAGTTTTTTCATCATTGATTTTGATCGAAGCGGTAACTTTTATGTCTCCTGAATTTTCTATAAAATAGTCTACAGTATAGGCTGCATCAATTTCCGGAAGTTGGTAATGAACAGTAATAGGAAGTCCTTCAGCTGTTTGTTCACCCAACTCACTTTTAGTCACTACAGCATTTGCGGTTGCATCTTTCCAAACCTTTAAACGACCCGGCATACCGTTTCCAAAATCATTATCTGTTGGAGCACGCCAAAAATAAGGCTGCGGAAATTGAGCGATCACTGTAGAAGCGTCTGCCAATTGATATTTACTTAATTTTCCGGTCTTGAGGTCGAATACGCCGGAAACCGCTGAAGCATTGAAAATGATTTGATCATCCTCTTGCTCAAAGCTTAAACGCTCTTCAGTTTCTGAATCCTTGCTTTCAGCAAAATAATCGGTTTCTCCAACTTTAAATTGTTCCTTGGCCAATTCATATCCTGCCGGAACTAAAGCTGAAGCCTCCTTTGTAGTAGCGTAAACATTCAAGAAATATTCGCCACCAGAAGTCTCCGGAAGGTCTAAGCCAATGAGCTCATAAGCATTAGGTGCTACGCTAGTCTCAAAAGTTCCTGTTTCTGTTACCTTTCCATCTTGTAAAAGTTCCCATTTAAAATCGAACTGATCTAAGTTGGTATAATTGTATTTATTCTCGATTCTGAGATTGCTTCCTACCCATTCAAAATCTATATTTTGATAAACTTTTTTCACTTCAACTAAAGAAGGGTGTGGAACACGATCTGCAGTTACAAGTCCATTGGCAAGAAAGTTCTCATCGTTCGGTTGATCCTCTGCACCAAGATCACCACCATAAGCCCAGAACTCGCGACCATCTTCGGTTTCTGCTCGTAAACCTTGATCTACCCAATCCCAGATAAATCCACCTTGCATATGCGGACTGCTATCAATTATATCCCAATAGGCTCTAAAGTTTCCGCTACTGTTCCCCATGGCATGAGAATATTCACACATAATGAACGGTCGCGTCACATCGGTACGTTCTGCATATTCTTTCATATGTCTAATTCCGGGATACATGGGTGCGACTACATCGGTGTTTCGGTTTTGGCCTGCCTGTTCAAAAGTTACAAGACGGGTAGGATCGGTTTCCTTTAACCAGTCGTAGGCATCGTAAAAAACAGGACCATTACCACACTCGTTACCCATAGACCAGAGGATAATTGATGCGTGATTTTTATCCATCTCATACATTCTTTTTATGCGATCAAGATGCGCTGCATACCATTCTTCAGAATACGCCGGATGCTTTGATTTATCAAAATTACCTTGCCATTCTGCTCCCATTCCATGCGTTTCGATATTCGCTTCATCTACAATGTAAAAACCAAATTCATCAGCCAGATCATAAACCTGTTGCCCATGTGGATAGTGACTCATACGCACTGCGTTGATATTATTGCGCGCCATCAACTCAAAATCTTTACGTGTAATTTCAAGATCGGGTACGTGACCTTTGTCTGGATGATGCTCGTGTAGATTTACGCCGTGTACGGTAACTGGTTTTCCGTTTACGAGAAGTTGCGCGTTTTTAAGCTCTACTTTTCTAAAACCGGTACGGCCGGAAGTAGCTGCCAGCGGATTTCCCTTTTTGTCTTCTAGAGTAAGCGTGTACGTGTAAAGTGTAGGAGTTTCTCCGCTCCATTTTTGAATCTTAGGAAGCGATCGCTCAAAAGAAATTGTCCCACCTTTTTTAGGTACTTCTTTTTTTTCTGCGAAAACTAAATTGTCATTTTCATCAAAAAGGGCTACTTCTAATCGTGCCTTTTTGATTTTGCTTTTTTCAAAAGTGCGCATATCAACTTCTGCTGAAAATAAACCGGACGTAAAATCTGCGGTCAAATCACTCACAACTTTGTAGTCCCAAATGGTGGTTTTGGGCATCGCTTGAAGAAAAACATCACGTTCAATTCCGCTTAAGCGCCAGAAATCCTGATCTTCTAAATAACTCCCATCATGCCAGCGAAAAACCTGAACTGCAAGTAGATTTTCTCCTTTCTCCAAAAATTGAGTGATGTTGAATTCAGCCGGAGTTTTTGAAGCTTTGGTCATCCCTACTTCTTCCCCGTTGACAAAAATGCGGGCATATCCTGAAATAGATCCAAAACTCAATAACACTTCTTTATCCTCCCATTTTTCAGGAATACTGAATTGTGTGCGGTAACTCCCAACAGGATTATACTCTTGATCAATTTTAGGAATATCTTTTTTAAAAGGGTATTGAACGTTTGTGTAAATGGGTAGATCAAAACCTTCAGTCTCCCAGTTTGACGGTACTGTTATGTCGCTCCACGAACTGTCGTCAAGATCGGTTTTATAAAAATCGGTAGGACGTTCAGCCGGAGTTTTTACAATGTCAAATTTCCATACGCCATTGAGACTCTTGTAAAGTTCAGATTGTGCCGCATCTCGGGTTTTAGCTTTTTGAGTTTTTTCAAAAAGCACAAAAGATGCACGACCTTCTTCTTTGTTTCGGTCGATAATTTTGGGGTTTTCCCATTCATTTTGTTGTGCGTAAGAGGTCAAAAGACAAAAAACGCTAAAAAGGCTTAAAGCAATTTTTTTCATTAGTTTCATTGAATATTTAGTAGGGGTGATTAGTTTTTTGTGGTTAATTGGTCAAGATTCACTTCAAGGACTTCTACAGGTGTTGCTTCATTTTCTTTGAGTCCTTCTCCATCGATCTGGATTACTTGTTGTTTAAATAAATGCAATTGCTTCTGTGTTTTAAAAAGCTCTTTATCAAAGTTAGGTTCCCAGGCGCCAACACTCTCTACAGTGATATCCTGAACGCTCCAAGCTGTTTCAGAGGCTAACTGTTTTGAGGCTATGCTAATTTTGCTTCCGCGCAGGTCATCTCTAAAAATTAAAAATGCGGTGGTTTTATTGGCTTTTTCCGTTAAAATGATTTCTGGTCTTGAGATCGGAATTTTCTTAGTACCTCCTCCTCCAAGCGTAAAACCTGTTGTTCTAAACCCTGTATTTTCAACCTTCCATACATCATCTTTTTTATAAACCAGATGATATTGTGTCGTTCCTTCGGTATTCCAGTAATTCACGATATACGGATTCCCATCCTGATCTGCGGTCATCGCTGTTTGATTGATCAAACTACTATTCTGTGGAATTTCCCAAGCATATTCTGCAGAGCTTGCTGTGATGGGCAATGCATATGGCTTTTCTGTTGAGGTTACCCAAGTTTTACCGCCATCTAAAGATTTGGCATAAGCGATATCGTGATTGGTCTCTACATCCCAAGTCTCCCGCCAAACCCAAGACAGATGAACGGTCCCCTGTGTATCTACATAGGCTTGCCAATAGGCATTACGCGCATCTTCGCCATCAATAAGATTGCTATGCAATTGCGACCATTCCTTTTGAGCTGTGTCATATTTATTTAGAACTAAAGAACCTCTACCCGATTCACCGGAGCGATACATAAATAACAGATCACCAGACGGAAGATTATAAAATTGAGGGTATGAAATTCTACTTTCTAAATTTCCTGTCATCGGCATTTTTTCGCCTAACTCTAGCGATAATGGTTCTTTACTGCGTGCATAGCGCAATTCATTATTATGGTGATCCCAGCTCACATGCAAATACCCTGCTCCATCAACAGCAATACTTATCGCATTATGCGCATCTGCAGTATTTCCTTTATATGCTGTTTGCTGTGTTTGCCAAATACCATCAGGTAATGTTCGTTGTGCTAAAACCAAAAAGGAATCGGCATCATAATACGCCGTAAACTGTGTGTTTTTATAAGTAGTTATGGCATTCTGTCTAAAAATCACCGTATTTACCGAGTTAGAAGACCATCCAAGACCAACTTCGGTAGTTTTTAAAGGTGTAATTGATTTTGAAGAATTGCAGGAAAAAAGCAGAAAAGCAAAACTTAAAATCAATAGCGTTCTGTAAAAAAGTATTTTCATAAATTCGTTTATAAATGTATTGAAAACATTTATGGTTTTAATACATGTTTTCAAAATAGGCTTTACCAATAAAACAGAATAGCCGTATATTATCACACTATGATTTCTTGTAACTCGTTTTGGGGTTTTACGAAATCGAAATAGTTTGTCGAGTTATTTTACAATTTTCTTAAAACCTTTTCGCTAATTAAGGGTAGGAATTGATTTTTTATAGGGGGCTTACTGTTCAGACCGCTCTGGAACAGGCTTACTTTGTTAAAATCAATTTTAGAAAACAAGGTGGTTAAGTCAATAGAAAAACGATTTATGATTAAAAAAACTGCTTTTATTCTCTTTCTGTTGGTACAAATAAGTATTGGTCAGGAGCTTCCTATAGACCGCCAACTTACCTTTTATAAACTAGATACAGAAGACGGTCTTTCTAATAATCTGGTGCGTGTTATTGAACAAGATGCATTAGGCCTTATGTGGATCGGGACCGCTGATGGGATCAACAGATACGATGGTAATGATTTCAGTGTTTATAGAAAAGAGAATTCGGGACTTACAGACAACTATCTTCAAAATATCGTACACAATACAAACACTGGCAACCTATTAATTGGTAGTGACGGAGGTTTTGATCTTTTTGATCTAGAAAATAATGCTTTTGAGCATTTTAGTGCCGAAAATGCAATCTTATCTAATAGTGTCAATTCATTTGCATTTACTTCCGCAGGTACAATTTATGCAGGAGATTTTGGTATAGGCATTCGTGTTTTCGAGAATCATAAACAAACGCATATTTATAAGCACAATGCTGATGATTCTAAGTCTTTATCCTCTAATGAAATTATTGCTTTAAAAATTCAAAACGATTCTCTGCTTTGGGTAGGAACGCGTAACGACGGTCTTAATAAAATAAATCTTTTAACCGATGAAGTTACTCGTGTTGCACTTAATAATAGATCAGATTTTAGAGTTAATACCCTTTTCATAGACAGTCGTGATCAATTATGGATAGGTACCAATGAAGGGATTAAAATTCTAAACCAAGACCAAGATCTTATAACGCTTAAAAAAAATGCAGCCTATGGTTTATCTGGAAATGACATCACCTGCTTTGAAGAGGACACCTACGGAAGAATCTGGGTAGGCACCTATGATGGTGGCTTGAATCTTATAAACGCCACTAAACAAATTAAAAGTGCCAGCGATCTTAAAATCGAACATTATTTACCTAAAGAAGATGGAAGCAGCGTTTTTAATGCCACGATTTTCTCGCTGAAAAAAGACCGAAACGGTAATATGTGGTTGGGTACTTATGCAGGGATTAATTTTGTTAATCCACGAGGTGAACCGGTAAACCTGATCACCAATAGTCTAAATGGAACAGCACGAATAACGCATAATCGCATCAATGCTATTGCTGAAGATCCTTCAGGAAAACTTTATATAGGTACTGACGGGGGTGGCGTAGATCGCTATGATCCAAAATCAAAAACCTATGATTATTCCGTTTTTGATGAAAATAAGGGCCTCCAAAGTAATCATATTCTTAGCCTGCTCTCAGACCAAAATAAGCAGATTTGGATAGGCACGTATTTAGGCGGTTTGAGCAAATTCAATTTCGGCACCAAGCGTTGGAAGCATTACCTACAGGGCGAACAAAAAGATGGAAATGACGTTCGAGTGCTATTTCAGGCTGAAAACAGTGCGATCTATGCAGGTACCAACAGAGGTGGCCTATTTGTTTACGATAAAGACAAAGATGTATTTGAGTATATTTCAAGTTTAGGTAAAATTGATGTTCGCGATATTGCTCAAGACACTGAGGATAATTTATGGCTCGCTACTTATGGGAACGGCGTTATTCAATACAATCCAAAATCTCAAAAAATTACGCACTACAACACCGAAACTCTTGCCGGACTCACAACCAATGTGATCTTTAGTATTTTGATTACCGAAGAAAACACCATCGTTGCCGGGACAAAACACGCGGGACTTATTCAGTTTCAACCTGGGGCACAAAAGGCTTTAAATCTTAGAGAGGAAGATGGTTTGAGCAATAATACCATCAACAGTATCATAAGCTACGAGGATGAGACCATCTGGCTAGGTACTTTTAAAGGCATTTCCAAATACGATCCTCAAACTCACAAGATCGAAAACCTCACCAAATTTAATAACATACATAAGAGTGAATATAACGCGGGAGCTGTTTTGGCATCAAGTTCTGGCGAACTGTATTTCGGAAGCAATAAAGGACTTAATCAATTAAGACCTGAAAACCTACTCAACACGAATAGTACACAATCTCTGATCATAAAAGACCTTTTAGTTTTTAACGAGTCAGTTGCGATTGATCCTCATAATAGCAAAGCGACCTTGCAAAAAGCAATGCCTTTTAATAAAGATATAAGTCTCGATGCAAACAAAACCGTATTCTCTATAGACTTTACAACGCTTGATTTTCCATTTGCTAATAACACCAATTATTCATACATCTTGGAAGGTTTTAACGAGCATTGGATCGATTTAAAAAATGCAAATCGCATCAATTTCAGTAATATTCCTCCCGGAGATTATACGTTAAAGATCAAAGCTGAAAATGCATCGAGTGGTCCGCTGTACAAGGAGCTTAATATTCATATGCTGCCGCCCATTTGGCAAACCGTACCTGCTTACATTTTCTATCTGCTGAGTATTGTTCTTTTAATCTGGGCCGGACTACGATATTATTCAGAGCATATCAAACTCAAAAACTCGCTTATTCTTGAGAAAAATCAACGTAAGCTGGAGCACGAACTCAATGAAGAACGCATACGCTTTTATACCGGTTTTTCTCATGAACTAAAAACCCCGCTCACCTTAATTCTTGCCCCGCTAGAAACATTGCTTCACGAGATTCAGCATAAACAACATCACAAAAGCCTGAAGCTGATCAAACGTAATGCAGACAGCTTGTTGCAATTCATCAACAAACTATTGGAATTCAGAAAAAGTGAAGAAGGCTTAAGCGAATTGAAATTAAATCAATTCAATTTATCAAAAAATATTTCCACTTGGCTCGCCTCGTACGACCCCTTACTCAAGAAAAAAGAGATCGAGTTGGTAATCACGATGCCTCAGCAGCCCATAACTATTTATTGCGATCTGGAAAAAATACAGGTAATCGTAAACAATCTTTTGAGCAATGCGATCAAATACACGAATCCAAAAGATCAAATCACTATCGAGCTTGCTCAGGATGACATTCAAGTTTATTTAAAAGTCAAAGATTTTGGTCCCGGAATTAAATCTAAAGACATAGAACACATCTTTGAATGGTATTATCAATCTAACTCTTCTATTAAAAAAGATGGAAGTGGGATTGGTCTCGCCCTGTCTAAGCGTTTTGCACAACTGCATATGGGTAATCTTGAAGTCGTGAGTAGAGTAAATCAAGGAAGTACGTTTACTTTGACGCTACCTAAAGATGATCGCTTGTTGAATGAATATCTTCAAAATGATCAAAAAGCATTAAGCAATGCCAAGGTAATAGAAAATCATGTCAACCGCTTCACTAAAGAAGAAAATGTAAAAACAGATATAAATACCCTTATCATAGAGCCTGAATCAAAACGGAAATTGATTTTGCTTATTGATGACAACCCTGATATTTTAGAATTATTAGATTCTGCTCTGGCTCAGGAATATGATCTCATACACGCTGAAGACGGTGAAGCTGGTATCGCACAAGCTTGTAAATATGTTCCCGATTTGATCATCAGTGACGTGATGATGCCGATCAAAAACGGTATAGATCTATGTCATTTTATAAAGCATAAAAAGGAAACCTCACATATTCCAGTGATATTGCTTTCGGCAAAAAGCAATTTTGAAATGATCGAAACCGGCTATACCGAAGGTGCAGACGATTATATGCTCAAACCTTTTAACATCAAGGTACTTCAGGCGCGTATCAAAAATCTTATCGAGAGTCGCGCGCACTTACTACAAACAGCAACTCCTAAAGAAGACGAGACTGAACTTTTGGCCACAGACCAAAAGAAACTTATAGAAGTTGAAAAAGAATTTTTAGCTGAATTTCACCAGATTGTATTTCAGAATATGCAACAGGGTATTAAAACCGTAAGTGTTGTAGCCGAAGAAATTGGGATGAGCCGATCGTCACTTTACCGAAAGATCAAAGCGATTACCGGTAAAAATATCAATGAATATATTAGAAATATTAAGATCGAACACGCAGCTTATTTGATCGAAAAAGAAAAATTTACCATTTCTCAAGCGGCATATGAAGTTGGTTTTGGAGATGCTAAGTATTTTAGGAAGATCTTTAAAGAGCGCTTCGGGAAAACACCATCGGCCTTCAAACCGAATTAATACATTTCAATATCCTGCCTCAGGAAATCCTAAACCTATTGAAGTCTTTGGCGCTATCTGTAAACTACCTCAGGGCAAGCCTCTCTGCCGACAAAGGCAGGCCCAAGACAGTGCAACGAACTTTCAATTTCGAGGTATCCCGATAATTATCGTGACGGAGTATTAAACCCCTTGGCGGTACCAATAAAAAAAGCTCCGCTTCAAAAGAAACGGAGCTTTTTTTACACTCAAATCTGTTCTCATTCTACCGGAATAGTCACCGGAGCTATTCCTTCAAGTGTAGGTGTTACTTCGATAATGGAACCATCTTCAGCGAAGGTTAATTTATCGATACAAACTTCTCTATGAAAGCCTGCCGGTCTTCCCATTGTAATGCCTTTAGGTCTGGTAAAACGGTGATAAACAATATACCAGTCATCTGTTCCCGGCACATTAATAACCGAATTATGACCGGTACCATAAATCTCGTTATCCTCATCTTTTTCAATCACCATATTCTCTTCAGGAATATTGAGCGGCCCCAACGGACTCTCTGCAGTGGCGTAACGCACGCGATAATTAGGGCTTCTGGTGTCATCCTCAGACCACATAAAATAGTATTTTCCGTCTCTAAAAAACACTTCTGTTCCTTCTCTAAAAGTTCCGTCAGGTGTTAACTCGGCTAAAGTTTCTTCCTTATACGAAATCATATCCTCATTAAGCTCTGCTCCTGCCATATAGCCATTTCCCCAATAGAAGTAAGCTTTTCCATCATTAGGATCTATAAATACATCAGGATCGATAATTTGACCTCCTCCTCTTTTGATCGCCTGGGGCTTAGTACCTACAAATGCTTCTCCAGAATCTGTGAAAGGACCAGCAGGATCGTCTGCCGTTGCCAAACCTATAGTTTGTGCCGCAGAGAAATAATAAAAGTATTTCAGCGCACCGTCGATTTCCTTTTCTGCAATACAAGGAGCCCAAGCATTGCGATTGGCCCAAGAAACATCTTTCTTTAGGTCTAAGATAACACCTTCATCCTCCCAGTGTACAAGGTCTTTAGAAGAAAATGTTTTAAAATAGGTTCCGCTCCAGCTATCAAAACCATCACTTGTGGGATACAAATAAAACTTTTGATCCTTTTCTGAATAAATAATTTCAGGATCGGCATAGAATCCGTCAAGTACCGGATTATTTGCTAGGGCAGCTTCAACAGTATATGTCTTTGATGTTCCGTCAGGAAGGCTAAGGGTATAGCTATGAGCATTGGAAGAAAAGTCCTTTGTTCCGGTTTCTAATAATGAAACACCCGGAAAAGTAACTAACTGTGGATCTAAATCTGTCAAACTACTATCAGCATAAACCGGTAAATACATTGTAGCCGTTTCCGCATCAGTTACTATGTTTTGCTGTCTTATGGCTTTTGCTCTAGCTCCTACAAGAAGTGGTAATTCTTCAGAAGGAAAAGCTTTTAAAAGTTGTGCAGCCTCTGATTCGGTCACCGGAATGATCGTCCCGTGACGCGGATGAAAATTCATAGAAACCTTATCTGCGCCCAAAGCTTTAAAGTTTAATAAATCGGTTGACTCTGCGAATTGATATTTCCCATCAACGTACATGTCATACATCAAAATATACTTATCACTATCAATCATTTTAAATACTGAAGAACCTTCTACTGCGCGATCAGTTTGATCTTTATAGCCCTCTTCAGGCACATAACCAGATGTTAAACTGTCTGAAACAGCCACACGAATTCCTTTGGTCGCGGTTCCTTCTGTTTTATAGAACATATAGTATTTATCGTCCTTTTTAATGATGTCTGCATCGATACAGGATTTCTCATCCGGACTGTAAAAAAGTTGTTTGGGAGTGCTCTCTAACGCTGTAAAATCTTCATTAGCGTACGCGTAATAAATGATATCATATCCGCCCGGTTGTAACATAGAGAAATACACCATATACTTACCTGCTTCTGCATCGTAAATGGTCTGCGGAGCCCAAGCTCTACTAATATCACTAAACTCAGAAAATTCTTCAGCAAGATTGATTTGCGACGTTTCCCAGTTTAATAGATCTGTAGATTTTGCCAAAATAATTTCGGTATTGCTCCAGCCGTTATCGGTTTTCAAATCGGTTAAAACCATATAGAAATTTCCATCCTCTCCTCTTAAAATATGCGGATCGCGAACACCACCGGTAGTACTTATACTGTCTGTACTCACAATAGGTTTGTCATCATTTAAGGCGTAATAATCAAAGCCATTTCTACTTAAAGCATAATGCACAGCTTCTTCCCCAGCCCTATTACCAGTGAAGTAAACAAAAAGATACGCGGTGTAATCGTCAGCAGTCTTTGTAGTATCGCAAGAATAAAAGACTTGAGATGAAACGAGCAGCGCGAGGATAAAGACCAATCGAAATTTAAACATGTTATAAAATTTAGAGTGTTTGTATACGTCTCAGAAAGTTCTGAAACCAAATTCAAGCCAATTTTCAAAATTCTAGAATCGGCTTTACAAATAAAATAAAAATAAATGTGTTTTATACATTTATAATGCGAAAATTTAAATTTCCCGTTTTTTATTCCTCATCAAAAGGACTCTAAAAGTTTATTTATAACAAAAAATTTAGGTTTAAAATAGCAAATTCTTAAAGCTCATTTTCATCAATGATGTATTTCAAATGCATAGAATTAGGGCCAAAAGTCCCCATTATACCTATCCTGCACCATCAACCCCCTATTATTAATTGATAAGCCCCCGATTCACAAAACGCATTTTATAGAACATTGAACTCTGATTAAACGCTTATAAACAATTAAACACATTAAGCTAGATGTTCAACTAATACTTATTCTATGAAACAAAACATGTTACAATTAAAATCAATTGCGATTTGCAGTCTTGTAATGTTGTTGTTAGGCTTTTCTTTTGATGTTAAAGCTACAACGATATCGCAACCGCAACAGACTGTTTCCGGTACAGTTACAACAGCGGCAGATGGTATGCCACTTCCCGGAGTTACAGTTGTTGTAAAAGGTACTTCTAACGGTACCACAACTGATTTTGACGGAAACTACGAACTTGAAGTTGCTGCAGACGCTGTGCTCTCTTTTTCTTATGTAGGAATGAAAACGATTGATATTCCTGTAAACGGTCAATCTACGATTAATGCCCAGCTAGAAGAAGATCTAGGGGTTTTAGACGAAATCGTTGTCGTTGGGTATGGTAGTCAAAAGAAGTCTGATGTAACGGGCTCTGTGGCTTCGGTTCCTGAAGAACGTCTAGAAAACCTACCGGTGACTAACGTAACCCAAGCTATTCAAGGTACTACTGCCGGACTAAATATAAGTCAAGGTTCTTCGGTGCCAGGTTCTACCGGATCTATTCAAGTGCGCGGTATCAATTCAATCACAGGAAGTACGAGTCCATTTATTGTTTTAGATGGTGTTCCATTTACAGGTACTTTAAACGATATCAACACTAGAGATATTCAGTCTATTCAAATTCTAAAAGATGCTTCTGCCGTTGCAATTTACGGTACACGTGGTTCTAACGGAGTCATCCTTATTCAAACTAAAAGAGGAACCAGCGGTGATCCTGTGATCAATTACAGCACGTATGGCGCGATTGAAGAATTTGCAAATGTGCTTGAACCTTTAGGTCCTGATGCTTATGTGCAGAAATACGCAGATTTTTTCAGCCAAAATAATCCTGGAGCAGAACAAGATCGTATTCTTGAAAATCAGTCTGAAATCGACAATTACAATGCCGGGATCACTACAGATTGGTTTGATATTGCGACCCGAAGCGGTGTTATTCAAGAGCATAACTTAAGTATTCGCGGTGGAAGCGAGAAAACCAAGTATTTTGTATCCGGAAGTTATTTGGATCAAAAAGGGGTTATTGAAGGTTATGATTATCAAAAATTCACCCTGCGTTCTAATATAGACGTTCAACTCACCGACTATTTAAAGGTTGGCCTTAATGCATTTTTTGCTAATAACAATTTTGATGGTGGTCGCGCAAATTTACTTCTGGCAACCGCTATGAGCCCCTACTCTGTTCCTTATGATGAGAACGGCGAACTCATAATCAACCCTATGTTGCCAGAGTTGCTTTATGAAAATCCATTGTTGGGCTTAACTACAGACCGCGTACAGCGCGAGCGTACTTTATCAGGTAATGTTTTTGCTGAAGTTACTCCGGCCTTTGCCGAAGGTTTGAGCTATAGAATTAACGCTTCGTACACGTTTAATCCGTATTTATATCGCAACTATACCGGTCGTGCTGCAAATAATAACAGAGGTACAGCAAATGTAGGGGGTGATGAAGAAAAAGTATGGATTATTGAAAATATCCTAAAATACTCTAAGAGCTTCGGGAAACATAATTTTGATTTAACCGCTTTATATAGTGCGCAAGCCAATGAGTTTTTCCAAGAGTCTCTTACAGGTACCGGTTTTGTAAACGACCAGTTATCGTACAATAATATTTCGGCAGCAGAAAATATCACCGGTGATACTTATAGCAGTAGATCTACGCTCTTATCACAAATGGGACGACTAAATTATAATTATGACAGTCGCTACCTGCTTACGTTTACGGTACGTCGCGATGGATATTCAGCCTTTGGTTCAAATACCAGTAAATATGGTGTATTTCCATCTGCAGCATTAGGGTGGAATATTCACAAGGAAGCATTTATGGAAAATGCTGATGTCATTAACAATTTGAAGCTAAGATTTTCTATTGGTGAAACGGGTAACCGTGGGGTAGGAATTAACCAAACTCAAACCCGTGCAGGTACATTGCTTTATCCATTTGGTGGGCAGTCCTATACCGGGACTTACATCGCCGGTTTAGGTAACCCAAACTTAAAGTGG
The DNA here is from genome assembly GCF_037029365.1 of Leeuwenhoekiella sp. CH_XMU1409-2. Lineage (NCBI taxonomy): Bacteria > Pseudomonadati > Bacteroidota > Flavobacteriia > Flavobacteriales > Flavobacteriaceae > Leeuwenhoekiella > Leeuwenhoekiella sp. CH_XMU1409-2. The sequence continues at coordinate 129,113 of NZ_JAYMEI010000006.1, forward strand.
GAAACTACGGTTTCTGGAAACCTTGGTGTTGACTTTGGCTTACTAAATAACCGCATTAATGGATCGTTTGAAGTCTATAAATCAAAAACCGAAGATCTTCTTCTTAACCGAAGCATCCCGGCTCTGACAGGTACTACTAGTATTATTGAAAACATAGGTGCGGTAGAAAATAGAGGTTTTGAATTTACTATAAACAGCACCAATATTGACACCGGTGATTTTAGATGGGAGAGCAACATCAACTTCTCTACCTATAAAAATGAGATTCTTGACCTTTATGGCGATGGCGAAGATGACATCCCAAGTAGATGGTTTATTGGTAAATCACTAGGTGCTATTTATGATTACAAAATGGTTGGTGTATGGCAAGAAGGTGAAGACACAGGTAGCTTTAATGCCAATCCAGGAGATTTAAAATTTGAAGACATTAATGGTGATGGAGTGATTGAGCCAGAAAACGATCGCGTATATTTAGGTTCAAGCCTTCCTAAATGGACCGGCGGTTTAACAAATACCTTCTCTTACAAAAACTTTGATTTATCGTTCTTTATTCAGACCGTTCAAGGAGTTTTAAAAGGTAATCCTGATATCAACTATGGGGATGAATTATCAAGACGTAACACCCCTTCTAACGTAGGGTACTGGACACCAGAAAATCAAAGCAATGAATTTCCTTCTCTTGTTTATCGTAATACTTTGGGCTACGGCTATCCTAGAGATGCAAGTTACGTAAGATTAAAAGATGCGCGTCTCAGCTACAGATTTCCTATTGAAAAAATTGAGCGTTTTGGCCTAGATAATTTAATGATCTACGTAGCCGGAAGAAATTTATATACCTGGACAGATTGGATAGGCTGGGATCCAGAAAGTAGCCAATCGTATAGAGGGTCTGGAGATTGGACTAACAACTACCCAGTTGTGAGAACATACTCTATAGGACTTAATGTTTCGCTTTAAAATGGCTAATCGAAAAAAGATACACTTTATGAAAAATATATCTAAACTTACACTTATACTGCTTAGCCTAAATATCTTCATATTTAGTTCTTGCGGTGATGACTTTCTAGAAGAAGAAATTCGTTCTGACTTTACTCCAGAAACACTTAACGATGAATTGGGGTATCAAGCCCAGCTCGTGGGACTTTATCAAATGCTGAGTACTTTTTATACCCGAAGCGGGCAACAAGGTTGGTTATCTGTATGGCAAGCCGGTACAGATATCGTATGGCCTACAGCACCGCAAGGAGTTGAAGTACCGTATTACAAGTACAATCAATTAACTACAGATGATAGTGCAGCATATCAAAGCTGGGAGCTTTGGTACAATATGGTTGAAAATACAAACAGTATTATCGCCAGCATTGAGGCCAATACTTCAGAAGAACTTTCTCAAGAAGAAAAAGATGCAATTAATGCCGAAGCTCGCTTTTTTAGAGCCTATGCGTATAATAATTTGGCAACGCTTTTTGGTGGAGTTCCTCTTATTACAGAGCCGGTTACTGAAGCTCGTTTTGATTACACCCGGAATTCTCTGGAAGAAATAAATGCTCAGATTGAAACAGATTTGCAATACGCTACCGCAAATCTTGCAGATCCTACAAACGCTCCTCAATTTGAAGCACGCGTGCATAAATATGTAGCGCATCAATTATTTGCAGAATTCTACCTAAGATCTGGACAACCTGATTTGGCTGAAGATCAAGCCGATATTATTATAAATAGCAATGCCTTTCAATTAGTTACAGAACGTTATGGTGTGAAAGCAGGTGAAGAAGGAGATCCTTTTTCTGATATGTTCTTTAAAGGAAATCAGCGCCGTTCTCAAGGCAATACCGAAGCTATTTGGGTCTTAGAAAATGAGAACCCTGCAGACGTGCGTGGTGGTTCAAGTGGTTCTCCTCAACAACGTCGTATTTGGGGTGCTGGCTACCATAACGTAAATGGTATGATCCCGGCAGATTCGTTAGGTGGTAGAGGAATTGCACGTATTCGTCTTAACAACTGGGTCATCTATGATCTATATGATGAAGGAGACATGCGTAACTCTAAACATAACATCCACAAGCGATTTAGATACAATAATCCAGATCCTAATTTTTCTGATATTTATGGCGAACTCGTGCCTTATGAAGGGATTGATACGCTTGCCAGAATTCAACCTTATTCGTTAAAATGGGGGCATTTTGATCCTGCAGATGTATTTGGTTTTGGGATGTGGAAAGATTTCATGATTATGCGTTTAGGTGAAACCTATTTACTAAAGGCTGAAGCGCAAGTGGCTCAGAATAATCCGGGTGGTGCTGCAACTACTATTAATATTTTAAGAACACGCGCAAATGCTCCTCAAGTAACTGCAGGAGAAATGAGCCTTGATTTTATACTCGATGAGCGCGTACGTGAATTGCTCGCTGAGGAAAACCGGAGAATGACCTTAATGCGAACCAAAATGCTCGTAGAGCGTGCTACACGACTTAACATTCAAGATGAGAGTATTCCGTTACCTCAAACAATGCGCATTGAAGGACTGCAAGAATTTCACGAGTTGTTCCCCATACCTCTTCGCGAGATTCAACTTAATAAAGAAGCAGAGTTAACTCAGAATCCTGGTTATACTGGGAGTTAATCATTGGGTTAAAATTTGTTTGTGTGAAGCGCTGTGTAAAAACAGCGCTTTTTTTGTTGATGCTCGTTGAACATAGCAGTTCTTTAATTTACTATCGTTATAGTAGCTTGATCTCAAAAGTTTTAAATATCCTTAACGGAAATATGTCCTGCTTCCGCTTAACTTCAAAGTAAATTCTACAAAACGCTGGGCTTATGTTAGACTATTTTGACTCACAAACCTCAAAATTTTTGCTCATTACCATTCTTGCAGGAATGGTCTTTTTCGGCTTGATTTTCTATTTTCTAAAGAAATTGGGCAAAAGCCCTAAGAATATTCTACCAGTCAATTTCGCCGGAAATATGAGACTTCCGCTTGCGCTATTTATGTTGGCGCTTGTGCTCAAAATCATTAAAACTAACGATCGTATTTTAGAATTTATAGAGGAGAACTTTTTGAGTCATGTAAGTACGTTGCTCTTTATTTTAAGTATCACTTGGATTTTAATCGTTATTCTCAAAGCATTTAAAAGAAATATTCTTTTAAAATATGATATGAGTGCTTCAGACAATGTTCACGCGCGTAAAGTCTATACGCAATTTACCGTACTCGAGCGCGTGCTTATGTTTTTAATCATTCTTTTTGCGGTAAGTATTGCCCTGATGAGTTTTGATAGCATTCGCTCTATAGGAGTGAGTATGTTGACTTCCGCCGGAATCGCAGGGATCATCATTGGTTTTGCTGCACAAAAAGCTCTAGGTACTTTGATGGCTGGGATTCAAATTGCGTTTACGCAGCCTATTCGTTTAGACGATGTGGTTGTTGTTGAAGGAGAATGGGGCCGCATTGAAGAAATTTATCTTACCTATGTGGTCGTTAAGATCTGGGACAAACGCCGTCTGGTACTGCCTACCACCTATTTTATCGAACAACCTTTTCAAAACTGGACACGCAATTCTTCAGATATTTTAGGTACTGTATTTATCTACACAGATTACAACGTGCCTTTTGATGCACTTCGCGAAGAGCTCACCAGAATTCTTAAGAACACTGACTTATGGGATGGTGAAGTTAACGTGCTTCAGGTGACTGATACCAACAACGAAATGGTTGAAACCCGAGCGCTAATGAGCGCCATTGACTCCCCTACTGCCTGGGACCTTCGGGTACACGTAAGAGAAAAGCTGGTGATTTTTATCCAAGAGAATTATCCGCATAGTTTACCACGTACCCGTGTAGAAATGCAATCGCGCAAGGATAACGAAAAAGTTGAAAAAGCAACTAAAGAACCAGACAAGTCCGATTTACTCCGTGATAAATAATTTAAAAGTTAAGGGAAAAGGCAAATTAAATAACTGAACTTTGCACTCCCCTAATTATAAAATTATGAGTAAAACCGAATCTGCAGTAAGCGCAACATACTTCAGCATCATAGGCAATACGGTGCTGGCGATCGCTAAAGCTTTGGCCGGGATCTTTGGCAATTCTTATGCTTTGATCGCTGATGCCATCGAGTCTACCGCAGATATTTTTGCTTCACTTCTGGTACTATTCGGTTTAAAATATGCCGAAAGGCCTGCAGACGACAATCACCCGTACGGTCACGGTAAAATTGAACCGCTCATTACCTTTATGGTCGTTGCTTTCTTGGTGACATCTGCAACGGTGATCGCTTACGAGAGCGTTCAAAATATTTTATTGGTAACGCCTCAAAAACCACCAAAACTCTGGACACTCGTTGTTCTGGCAGTAATCATCGTATGGAAAGAAATCTCCTTTAGAATTGTACTAAAACGCAGCAAGGAAACCAATAGTTCGTCACTTAAAGCTGACGCCTGGCATCACCGTAGCGATGCGATAACATCGGTAATGGCTTTTATAGGAATTTCTGTTGCTTTGATTTTTGGGGAAGGCTTTGAGACTGCTGACGATTGGGCAGCCCTCTTTGCTTCGGGTATTATTCTGTATAACGCCTATCTCATTTTCAGGCCTGCTTTAGGCGAAATTATGGACGAAAATCGCTATGATGATATTATCGAATTGGTACGCATCAAAGCATTAGAAGTTCCCGGAGTTTTAGATACCGAAAAAGCATTCATTCGCAAAGCCGGAATGAGCTACCATCTCGATTTACATGCGATTGTAGATGGTTGTATATCGGTTACTGAAGGTCACGAGATCGCGCACCGATTACAAGACTATCTAAAAGAAGAAATTCCCAACCTCAACTTTATCTTAATACACGTTGAGCCTGGGAATCCCTCAGAAATTTAATTTTAACGACACCTTACAAACCTGCTGCAGCGTCTTGATCTAAAAACCAATGCAGCTCGCCTTGCTTAGGTGCAACTAAACTTGCAGGAAATTGCTTATATCCTTCTTGTTCTTTTAAAATAGCGGTTACTTTTTCATTCTTTCCGGCTCCGGTAACTAAGAAAGCGATCGTTTTGGCATTATTCACGATCTTACCGGTAAAGGTTACACGTTTTTGTCCGGAATCAGGATGCTTTGCTACACGGCAATTTTCGGGCATATCCCATAATTCTATGTTGTAAGGAAAAATAGATACGGTGTGCCCATCATCTCCCATTCCTAGCATCACGATATCAAAATAAGGAATACCGTTAGCCTTTGGTAATTGCTCATCAAGTACTTTTGAATAACGCTCGGCTTCTTCTTCAGGATCGTCTTCTCCTTTGATTCTAAAAATATTCGCTTCAGGAATATCAATTTTAGAAATCAAGTGTTCTACAGTCATTTTGTAGTTACTCTCATCATCAGAAGGCGGCACACAACGCTCGTCTCCCCAATACAAAAACACTTTGGTCCAATCGATATCAGTGCCATATTCTTTGGCTAAATAATCAAAAACGATTTTTGGAGTGCTTCCACCGGAAAGTGCGATATGCACATCTTCTCCCGTGGTACACTTTTCTTTAAAAAATTCAGAAAACTCTTCAGCTACAAACTGCTTCGTTTCTTTAATATGTAAGTCCATTTCTGGAATAATTTTAATTAAAATTTCAGTTTAGATAATACAGAATCCGGTCTCATCGGTAAGCAACTCTCCCGGATTTCTCCAGCCATTGCTGTCTTCGATCAAGTCATCAGAATTCTTTGGGCCCCAAGTTCCTGCAGGATAACCGTAAGTAGGTACATCTTTGTCGTTTGCCCAATATTCTAAAATAGGATCAACAAATGCCCAAGCCGCTTCAACCTCATCAGCACGTGCATAAAGGGTCGTATCACCTTGCATCGCGTCAAGCAATAAACGCTCATACGCGTCCATAATATTTTTATCTGAAAGACTGCTGTAGTAGAAATCCATATTCGCACGTTCTACTTTGAAGCCTTGACCCGGTACCTTTACACCAAACTTGATCAAGATACCTTCATCCGGCTGGATACGAATGACCAGTTTATTGTCTTTGTTATTGATATCCTGCTCTTTAAATACTTGGTGATGCGGTGTTTTAAAGTGAATTACCACTTCTGTAACCTTTGTAGGCATACGCTTAGCGGTACGCACATAAAACGGAACATCCTTCCAGCGCCAGTTATCTACAAAGAATTTGATCGCTGCATAGGTTTCTGTTTTTGATTCAGGATCTACGCCTTCTTCTTCGCGGTATCCTTTTACACGTTTTCCATCAATGCTTGAAGCTACATATTGTCCTTTCATCGTGTGATTGAAAAGTGTCTCACTTTCAGTCATCCTGCGTATAGACTTTAGCGCTTTTACTTTTTCGTTATGGATCTCATCGGCATCAGCACTAATTGGCGGTTCCATTACGATCAAAGAAACAATCTGCAATAAATGGCTCTGAAACATATCGCGTAAGGCTCCAGACTTATCGTAATATCCTCCACGTTTTTCTACACCTACGGTTTCAGCATTGGTTATTTCTACATGATGAATGTAATTACGATTCCAAAGTGGTTCAAAAATAGAGTTGGAAAAACGGGTAACCATAAGGTTTTGTACGGTTTCCTTACCTAAGTAATGGTCAATTCTATAAATCTGTTTTTCTTTAAAATACTTCTGCAAACCGGCGTTAAGCTCTTTTGCAGTTTCCAGACTGTAACCAAAAGGCTTCTCAACGATGATACGTCTAAATCCTTTATCGGTCCCTGAACCTTTTGTTAATCCTTGGTCAGAAAGATTTTTTGAGATGGGTTCAAATAAACTAGGCGGTGTAGAAAGGTAAAAAGAGTAATTCCCCTCAAGGCCGTGTTCATCATTCAACGCAGTGATGCGTTTATTAAGTTTACTGTATTCAGAATCGTAGTCATCACCTAAGTCTGAGTAGAACATCATATCTGCAAACTTCTTGATAAACTCATCATCCTTTTTCTTAAGCTTGTCTTTTAAAAACGGGCTTTCGTAAACGACACGCTTTCTAAATTCCTCATCACTCAAATCACTCCTACTCGCTCCTAGAACTGCAAAATTTTCAGGGAAATGTCCTCCCTCATATAAATTGTACAAAGCAGGAATAAGTTTACGGGCAGTTAAATCTCCAGAAGCTCCAAAAATGACCAGGAGCTGATTAGATGTTTTATTCATAAGAATAATTATTTTTCAATTTTTTGATCTGTTAGGTGGTTATTTGCAATTATAACATGAGTTTATAAGATAAAGGGGTAAAAAGTCAATGTTATCATTTAATTTTGGCTATAACCAATACAAAAATAAGGCATCTTAACGGCACACAAGAGGCTTTATAAAAACATTATCGTGTCAAATTAAAAAGAACAATAATTCATTATTATGGAGCATAAAAATTATGATTTTGGACTGGTAGGTCTTGGCGTAATGGGACGTAATTTTATTTTAAACGTCGCAGATAACGATTTTAAGGCTTTCGGTTACGATTTAGATCAGGAAAAAGTAGACGCCTTAAAAGAAGAAGGTGGAGACTTGAACAAGGTTGATGCTTCTACAGAAATAGAAACTTTTGTAGATGCGCTTGCCGCTCCTCGCAAAATCATGTTGCTTGTACCTGCAGGTAAAATTGTAGATCAGGTTATAGAAACACTCTTACCACACCTCGATCAAGGAGATATTATTATAGACGGAGGTAACTCTTTCTTCACAGATACCGATCGTCGTGAGGCTTATTTAAAAGAAAAAGGGATTAACTTTTTTGGAGCCGGCGTTAGCGGTGGTGCCGAAGGCGCACGTAAAGGGCCAAGCATTATGCCTGGTGGTAATGCAGAAGCTTACACGCATATTAAACCAATTTTTGAAGCGGTTTCAGCTAAATTTAACGGTGAGCCTTGTGTGGCGCACTTAGGCCCTAAATCTGCCGGAAACTATGTAAAAATGGTTCACAACGGTATTGAATATGGGTTAATGCAGTTAACCTCAGAGATTTACGACTTACTAAAAAAATCGGTTGGTCTTGATAATGATGAATTGCATCAGGTTTATGACCTTTGGAATAAAGGACGTCTTCAATCTTTTTTAGTTGAAATTACTGCGGAAATCTTCAAGCAAGAAGACGATCTTGGTGACGGAAGATTAGTAGATATGATCCTCGACAAAGCCAAGCAAAAAGGTACCGGTAAATGGACCTCACAAAATGCGATGGACTTAGGAATTCCCGTTCCTACAATTGATGTTGCAGTGAGTATGCGTGAGATTTCAGCGTTAAAAGAAGAGCGTATCGTTGCAGATAAATTGTACAGCCGTCCGGAGCCTAAAGCTATTGATAAAGACAAAATGATAGCCATGGCAGAAGAGTCTTTATATTTCTCTTTTATCATTGCTTATGCACAAGGTTTACATCAGCTGGCAGACGCTTCTAAAGAATATGAGTATGATCTTGACATGTCAGTTATCGCTAAGATTTGGAGAGCAGGTTGTATCATTCGCGCGGGATTATTAGAAGACATTTCAGAAGCTTATACCACAGATAAAGAATTGCCTAATTTACTATTAGCTCCTTCATTTGTAGAAAAAGTACAAGGTACTTTGGAGTCTGTTCGTGAGACGGTAGCTTATGCCGCGCAAAGCGGAATTCCTGTTCCCGGTTTATCAAGTGCTTTAAATTACTTTGAAGCCTATACTTCAAGCCGACTTCCATTAAATGTTATTCAGGCACAACGCGATAACTTTGGTTCACATACATACGAGCGTATCGACCGTTCAGGTATTTTCCATACAGAATGGGGAAAGTAATCAAAGGGTAAAAAAACCTTTAGCGACGCCAATAAATTTGAAAAGAGCCTTTAACGAGGCTCTTTTTTTATTCCTATTTTTAAAGCATCACAATACCCTATTTATGAAAAGAGCTTTACTTCCTCTACTTATTTTGATGTTACTTCTTAATTCCTGCGGAAATCCTCCTCCGCAATTTGATGTTGCCATTCATAACGTGAATATTATAAATCTGGATAACGGCGAAATTGCACAAGATCAATCGGTGTTTATAGCTGGCGATACAATTCACTCCATTGTGAACAGTCGGGATTTGATGACCAGTGCAGCTCAACAACAAATTGACGGAAGCGGTAAATACATAATGACCGGTCTTTGGGACAATCACGTGCACTTTAGAGGTGGTACAGATTTAATTGAAGAAAATAAAGACTTACTCAAACTATTCATCGCAAACGGGATCACCACCGTACGTGATGCCGGCGGCGACTTGACTACAGCGGTTCAAGAATGGCAAGAGCAAATTGCAGCCAACACGCTCGTGGGACCAACCATCTATACCAGCGGACCAAAAATTGACGGTCCCGGTGCGACTTGGGCAGGTTCGCTTGAAGTAGAAACTGATGAAGACATTCAGCAGGCGCTAGATAGTCTGCAGGAATTGAACGTAGATTTTGTCAAGATCTATGACAGTAAGATTTCCGGAGAAAATTATTTAAAAGTGATTTCAGAAGCTGAAAAACGCAAGATGATCACAAGCGGTCATATGCCTTACTCGGTGACGCTTGATGAAACTACAAGTGCAGGAATCGATGCAATTGAACATTTGTATTACGTTTTAAAAGGTTGTTCTTCTGATGAACTTGCCATCACCGAAGCGGTAAAGAATAACGAAGCCGGCTTTTGGACCTCACTGGATCGTGTGATGCAAACCTATTCAGATTCGGTTGCGACACAAGCTTTTAATAAACTGAAAGAACGCAATGTTTTTGTGGTACCTACGCTTCATATTGGTCACACGCTGAGCTATCTCGACGAAGTAGATCATACGCAAGATGACTATTTAAAATTTATAGGCAACGGAATTCAAAAAACCTATGCAGGTCGCATTAACAGTGCAAAAAATGCATCACCCGAGTTTGTGATTATGCGTAAGAACTTAGATTCAGCATTTGTAAAGCTAGCGGGTACTTTAGCTGAAAACGGAGTGGGATTACTTGCCGGTTCAGACAGTGGCGCATTCAATTCCTACACCTATCCCGGGATTTCATTACATAAAGAATTGCAAGCATTGGTTAAAGCAGGATTATCTCCGCTTGAAGCTTTACAGACTTCATCTCAAAACGGAGCCATTTTTCTCAAAAAAGAACTGCCTCAAATCATTGCAGGAGCACACGCAGATTTGCTTTTACTTAATTCAAATCCTTTGAAAGGCATTCAGAATACGCAGGATATTTTTATGGTGGTAAAGAATGGAAAAACTTTTGAAAGTAATCAACTATCAGAACTGCTAAATTCTACGGTTAAAAATTAGGAATCCTTCAATTATTAGATCAAAAACTTCTAAGGACTCAATTTTAAATGCGGTAAAAGGATTTATGGTTGCATTTTACTAAAACAATAAACCTTATCCTTAAATTTAAGCATTACGAATAATCAATCCTCTATGAATTTAAAAACTACCCTTAGCACACTTGCGCTTCTCGTGTGTTTCACTTCTACCACAATTGCACAACAAGTAAAAGCGCCTGTAGATACCACCATTACCTCAACACACAGCGTGACCATCAAAGGACAAAACATTCCGTATAAAGCGGAGCTTGGTTTTCAACCGGTTTGGGATAATTCAGGTAATCCTGTAGCAACACTTAATTATACCTATTATACAAGAACCGATGTAAAAGACAATCAAACCCGCCCGTTACTCATCAGTTTTAATGGTGGTCCCGGTTCAGCTTCGGTTTGGATGCATATTGCATATACCGGTCCGCGTATTTTAAAAATCACCGACGAAGGTTTCCCGGTTCAACCGTATGGAATTAAAGACAATCCAAATTCAGTTTTAGATGTGGCGGATATCGTTTATGTAAATCCGGTAAATACCGGATACAGCAGAATGGTTCCCAATGCGCAAGGCGAAATGCCCAAACGCGATCAATTTTTTGGCGTCAATGCAGATATCTCCTATCTCGCAGATTGGGTGAATACTTTTGTAACCCGTCACAACCGCTGGCGTTCTCCCAAATTTATCATTGGCGAAAGCTACGGCACTACTCGTGTTTCAGGCTTAGCAAAAGCTTTACAACAAGGTAACTGGATGTATTTAAACGGGGTGATTTTGGTATCCCCTACCGAAATTGGCTTTGACTTTGCCGGTCCTGTAGAGATCGCTAACCGTCTGCCCTATTTTGCAGCAGCTGCTTGGTATCACGATGCTTTACCTCCGGCGCTTCAAAATAAAGATCTAACAGAAATGCTTCCGGAAGTTGAAAAATATGCTGTTGAAGAATTACTTCCGGTTTTAGCAAAAGGAGGTTATGCTTCCGAAGCCGAAAAACAACAAGCCATTGAGAAAACTGCCTATTACTCGGGACTTTCAGAAAAAACAGTGAGCCAAAATAACTTGGCTGTTCCTTTTAATTATTTCTGGAAAGACTTGCTACGTGATAAAGAAGGATACACCATAGGTCGTCTCGATTCGCGTTACAAAGGTTTAGACATTGCAGATGCTGGAGATCGCCCTGATTACAACAGCGAGTTAACGTCTTGGTTGCACAGTTTTACACCGGCAATCAACTATTATATGTCTGAAGAGTTAGGCTTTAAGACTGATCTTACCTATGATATGTTTGGAAACGTGCATCCTTGGGATCGCTCTAATAACCACACTGGTGCAGACCTAAGAGACGCAATGGGAATGAACGCTAACTTGCACCTTATGGTTCAGTCTGGTTATTATGACGGGGCGTGTACCTATTTTAATGCGAAATATATCATGAGCCAGATCAACATCAACGGTAAATTTACAGACCGAATGGACTTTAAAGGATACCGTAGCGGACATATGATGTACCTGCGTGCTGAAGATTTAAAAACTGCCAATCAAGATCTCCGTGATTTTATTGAGAAAGCCAGTGAAGGTATTGATCAAGGAGCGATGTATAAATAATTGCAGATCATATTTCGCTTAGCGATAATTTAAGAATCAATTAATAAGACCCATAAACAAGGCACGTGTTTATGGGTTATTTTTGTAAATATGGATTTAACACAAGTAAAACTCGTCGTTTCTGATATGGACGGCACCCTTCTAAACGACGAAGGAAAAGTAAGCCCAAAATTTTTCGACCTTTTTAAACAGCTGCAAAAGCACGATGTGCAATTTATCGCGGCCAGCGGTCGTCAATATTACAGTATCATTCACAAGCTTGAGGCGATAAAAGATGAGATCATTGTAGTTGCTGAAAATGGCGGAATCACAATTAAGAAAACTGAAGTTTTAGATACCTGTACCGTAGATACCGAAACCGTGCATAATCTTATCAAGCAAATGCGTGAGATCGAAGATGCGCACATTGTTTTATGCGGAAAAGAGCAAGCCTATGTTGAATCTGATCACGAACCCTTTATTGAAATTTTTCAGGAATATTATACCAAATTCAAGCGTGTTCCTGACCTAACCGAAATTAGCGACGATCATTTCTTTAAAATTGCTGTATATAGTTTTGGAGGTTCTGAAGAAACCACCTATCCTATTGCTAAAGCTTTAGAAAATGAGGTAAAAGTAAAAGTAAGTGGTGAGTACTGGCTAGACATCAGTCACCTGGATACCGATAAAGGCCGCGCGCTTAAAATTCTTCAAGACCAATTGAATATCTCTAAAGCTGAAACAATGGTGTTTGGAGATTACAATAACGACCTAGAAATGATCGAGCAGGCAGCATACAGTTTTGCGATGCAAAATGCACATCCTAATGTTACCAAAGCTGCAAATTACACTACAAAAAGTAACAATGAAGGTGGCGTAGAGCACATTCTTGAGCAACTCATAGCTGCTAAAGAAGCATTACTCACCAAATAGCGTAAGTACAACTTTGCGGGCACCGCCGTGATTGCGGTGTTCGCAAAGATAAATACCTTGCCAGGTTCCCAGATTTAACCTTCCGTTGGTGACGGGAATAGTTACTGAAGCACCCATCAGCGATGCTTTTATGTGCGCAGGCATATCATCGGGTCCTTCATAGGTATGAATATAATAAGGTGCATTTTCAGGAACCATTTTATTCATATGACTTTCAAAATCCTGACGCACCGTAGGGTCTGCATTTTCATTGATCGTTAAACTCGCCGAAGTATGTTTTATAAATACTTGTAATTGACCCACTTTTATGTTTCCCAGTGCTTCTAAATTCTGCTCTATCTCTTGCGTAATTAAATGAAAACCACGGCTCTTCGCCTGCAAACGTATTTCTTTCTGATAAAATCGCATCCCTATCCCTTTTAATGAACGTACAAATTTATAAAACGCAAAGCGTTCCTGAGGCTACTAAGTGCATAAGAAGAAGCTTTCGAGTTACGATTTTCGCTCGTATCTTCGTAGTCCACTAAATTATCAATAATGGCAGCGATTCAAAAAATCACAAGATTACATGCACAATGGGACACACAGGATCCTTTTTTATTCTGTGCTTTTCACAATGACAAATACCCTAAAGGAAACGGAAACCTAGGACCGGCAACTTCATTAGCAGGTCGCAACCTGGGACAAGATTTTGTTCAGAAAGACGGTTGGGCTATGTATCATGGCTCAAAAGTACCGGGATTTCCAGGGCATCCTCATGTGGGTTTTGAAACAGTAACCATTGCTGAAGAAGGTTTCGTTGATCATTCAGATTCTCTTGGAGCTGCCGGTAGATTTGGTCAAGGCGATGTGCAGTGGATGACCGCAGGGAAAGGTGTTCAGCACAGCGAAATGTTTCCACTTATAAATACTGAAGAAGAAAATCCGCTTTTACTTTTTCAAATTTGGTTAAATCTTCCTGCAGCCAGTAAAAATGTAGCGCCTTATTTCGGAATGATGTGGCATGAAGATATTCCGATCATCGAAGAAAAGGATGATGAAGGTCATGCTTTCAGCATCAAACTTATCGCAGGAACTTATCAAGATCAAAATGCCTTGCAACCCGCTCCCGATTCTTGGGCTTCAAATCCCGAAAACGGTATCAATATCTGGTTGATAAGCTTAGATGCTCAAACAGAATTCAAGCTTCCAAAAGGTGTTGATGGTGCCAATAGATCTGTTTACTTTTATGAAGGGGAAACCTTGCACGCTGAAGGATTTGACATTCCTGTAATGCACCAAATTAAAGCAGATCCTATTCAAGAACTCACGCTTAAGAATGGTGAACAACCGGCGAAACTTTTATTACTTGAAGGAAAACCAATGAATGAGCCGGTGGTACAACACGGCCCTTTTGTGGGGAATTCTAGAAAAGATATCGAGACTGCATTTATGAATTTTCAACAGACTCAATTTGGTGGCTGGCCGTGGCCGACTTCAGAACATACCCACGATCCCGATGCAAAACGTTTTGCACTTTATCCTGATGGTAAAAAAGTAGTACGCTAACTAAGTATTTTTCAATTTTAAACTCTTGATTTCTAGTAAGCAGTTCAAGAATTTTTAATCGAGAAAAACACATCTAATTCTACCGACTTAACATTTTTTACTAATAAAAATGAAAAAATTCTACATTTTATCGATGTAATGTGTAATTTATCGACTATACTTGTATTAAATTTATACTAACCCAACTCCTATGCATAAAACTATTACGTTTTTAGGGAAAATGCTATGCGCATTTTTCCTTTTATTTAATGCAGGAATATCGTCTAAAACTTACGGCCAATGTGCCGGTGAAGATGCATCTATTACTTCCTGCGACAAAGAATCTAATCAATTTATCGACCTTTTTGCAGCATTAGGCGGAAGCCCGGTTGCTGGAGGGGTATGGTCTGACGATGAAAACAGTGGCGGTCTCAATACAGCCACCGGCGAACTCAACACTTGGTTAATTAACAGCGGAGGCACCTTTTCATATACCTATACAGTAGAAGGAGAAAGCGGTTGTTCTAATAACCAATCGACAATAACTGTAACTCTTGCCGGTTATGCCGGAAGAGATAATTTTAATGCGGTTGCTTGTGAGGATGAAACAAATGTTAATCTATTTCAGTTTGTAGGTAGTAACCCCAACCCTACGCTTTTTGGAACCTGGGCAATTACAAGTGGTCCTAGTGATGCTTTAAATGGACCTCGTTTCAACGCGCAACAAGCAGGCCCGGGAAGTTATACATTCACCTATACTGTAGATGCCCAAGGAAGCTGCCCCTCTACAATGAGTACTGTAGTCATGCAAGTGGTAGAAGCTCCAGAATCAGGTACTGTTGACCCTGCTGTGAATACTTCATTTTGTGAAACCGATGACTTAAGCGGAGAAACCAACTTCGATCTAAGAGATGTTCTTATAGGTGAAGACACTAATGGAGTTTGGACAGAAACTACCACCAATGAAATCTCAGATTTTAACGATAGTGTTATTAATATTCAAAGTATCAGAGACAATTTTGGTCCCGGTATTTATAATTTCACATACACCGTACAACCTACAAACCCACTTTGTGATCTTAGCCAGACTACGGTAAGTATCGAGATCGAGGAAGTGGTAGACTTTACTAATGCCGGTTTGGAACTTACTTTTCCTGCGGAAGAAGAGGATGTTATTTGTGAAGACACCTTACCTATTAACTCAACGGCAACTATTACCGGAGATAGCGCAGATATTCCTGACGGAGATTACGAACTTACCTATCAAGTGAGTCCAAGCCCAAATACCGGGATGGAAACCATCACAATTACTATGAGTAACGGTGTTGGTAGTTTTGCTGTAAACCCTAATTTTTTCACCGCTGCTGGAGTAGCTGAGGTTCGTGTAATTTCAATTATAGACCCAAGCACTCAAAACACTTGTGAAGTGCTTCTCGGCGATCTAAGTGACACCTTAACTATTGTTGCCTTACCAGACCTTACCGATACACAAATTAGTGTGGATCAACCCCTATGTCTGGACGAAAATGGCAGACTAACACTATCTGATGCAGGGACGACTGCTGAAGTTGAATTGATGGATGGGGAATATGCATTCACCTATACGTTAGAAAGTTCAACTACTTCTCAAGAATACACACAAACAGCTACTGTTCTCAACGGAGAAGCAACTATTACCTTAGCTGCAAACGCACTTCCTAATGCTGACGACTATACGGTAACGCTTTCTTCGGTTCAAAACAGCACCAGCTGTACGACTCCTGTTGATTTGAGCACTACGTTTACAGTATTACCTAAACCTGATGCTGAAACAATTACGGTAAGCATCAACGATACTTGTGAGGATGATGTGGTTACAGTTAACATTACAGACACTGCAGAAACTCCAAATTTAGTAGACGGAACCTACGATTTCACTTATGAAATTTCAGGAGCTATTACAGTTACCGATCAGATTGCAAGCTCAGTTAGTATCACTGACGGAAGCGGAAGTTTTGATCTTCCACAGGGAATTTTAGCTAACGGAAGCTCTACCCTGACGCTGACTTCGGTTTCTAATTCAACCAGTACTTGTGAGGCAGACAATCTTACGATGCCGGCTGCATCTTTCAATATTGTACCAACGCCAGATGCTACAAATGCGGTATTGGCTGTTGCAGATACCTGTGAAGATGGTGGAGCGAGCGTTACGTTTACCGCAGATGCTAGCTTGATCCTTGACGGAGATTATACGCTGACTTATACCTTGAGCGGTGCAAACACTACAGAAGCTACAACAACAACTGTTACCTTTACATCAGGAAGCGCTTCGTTTGATCTAACTGCCGAGCAACTTGCTGAAGCGGGTACGACCACAGTAACCGTAACCAGCCTTGCGACAGCTGCTCAGAGTTGTGAAGCGACCGGTCTGCCGCTTGCTACAGATTTTGAAGTATTGCCGCTGCCTGCGCTTGAAAACACTACACTTGCAGTCGCTTCTGTATGTTTTGGAGAAAACACATCACTCGAATTTTCAGGTTCTGATCTTCCTGACGGAAGCTATGAGATCACCTACGAATTGTCTGAAGCTAACACCTTTACCGAAACGGTAAGCACTACATTCACTGGCGGTGAAGCTTCTATAGTTCTTGACGCGGCTAACTTAACCGCTACAGGTTCTACGACGGTCACAGTAACTTCGATCACTAATGAAAGCACTACCTGTGTAAGCACTGTAGCTACAAGCACCACATTTGACGTTAATCCTATTCCTGATGCCGAAACGGTAAGCGTTAGCATCAACGATACTTGTGAGGATGATGTGGTTTCGGTTAACATTACAGATACTGCGGAAACTCCAAATTTAGTAGACGGAAGCTACGATTTCACTTATGACATTTCAGGAGCTATTACAGTTACCGATCAGATTGCAAGCTCAGTTATTATCACTAACGGAAGCGGAAGTTTTGATCTTCCACAGGATATTTTAGCTAACGGTAGCTCTACCTTGACGCTGACTTCGGTTTCAAATTCAACCAGTACTTGTGAAGCAGACAATCTTACGATGCCGGCTGCATCTTTCAATATTGTACCAACGCCAGATGCTACAAACGCGGTATTGGCTGTTGCAGATACCTGTGAAGATGGTGGAGCGAGCGTTACCTTTACAGCAGATGCGAGCTTGATTCTTGACGGAGATTACACGCTGACATATACCTTGAGCGGTGCAAACACTACTGAAGCTACAACAACTACTGTTACCTTTACTTCAGGAAGCTCTTCGTTTGATCTAACTGCCGAGCAACTTGCTGAAGCGGGTACGACCACAGTAACCGTAACCAGCCTTGCGACAGCTGCTCAGAGTTGTGAAGCGACCGGTCTGCCGCTTGCTACAGATTTTGAAGTATTGCCGCTACCTACGCTTGAAAACACAACACTGGCAGTCGCTTCTGTATGTTTTGGAGAAAACACAGCGCTAGAATTTTCAGGATCTGATCTTCCTGACGGAAGCTATGAGATCACCTATGAATTGTCAGACGCTAACACCTTTACCGAAACGGTAAGCACTATATTCACTGGCGGTGAAGCTTCTATAGTTCTTGATGCGGCTAACTTAACCGCTACAGGTTCTACGACGGTCACAGTAACTTCGATCACTAATGAAAGCACTGCCTGTGTAAGCACTGTAGCTACAAACACCACTTTTGACGTGAATCCTATTCCAGAACTTGCCACTGGAGACTTGATTGCTTCAGATATTTGTTTAGCTGAAAGCGGGTTTGTAACCGTGGATGCAGGAAGTTCATTAGCTGACGGCGATTATACTATCGAGTACAACCTTTCAGGAGCGAATACCACAACAGGTCTTACAGAAACAGTTGCGATCGCTAATGGTTCTGGTACATTTATTATTCCTTCAACTGCTCTTACAGCAACCGGAAGTACCACAATTACGGCTACTTTAATCAGCAGCACTTTTGGATGTAGTTCTGTGCCCGCATCAGTAGAGGACACTTTTGAAGTATTACCATTACCCGATGCTCAAGGTGCTGTAGTTTCAGCTTCTGATGTTTGCTTTGGTGAAGAAGTGAATGTTACGCTTTCAGGAGCAACAGCTTTGAATGACGGAGATTATATCGTTTCTTATCAAATTACCGGAGCTACAACTTCTGAAATTTTGAGCGAAACCATTACGGTTACCGGTGGCGCAACTACAATCACACTTGACCCTGCTACATTTACTGCAGGTGGCGCGACTACATTCAGTTTATTAGATCTCCAAAATAGTCTTACAAGTTGTAGTGCAATAAACTTAGGAACGGCCTTCACCCAATTTACTGTTGAAGATCCTGCTGTACCTACGATTTCGAGCACCGGAGCGATTTTCTGTATTAATGATGATCCTACCGTTGCTGATCTTGAAGCGAATGTGAGCTCTTCTTTTGCTATCATCACTTATGATGCGGCTTCAGGAGGTTCAGTAATAAGTCCGTCTACTTTATTACAGGCAAACACGACCTATTATATCGCTGCTCAAAATACAGCAACAGGTTGTGAGGGATCGCAACGCCTTGCTGTAACAATTGATCTTAGCGGTTGCGATTCTGTTTTCATTCCTGATGGATTTTCGCCTAACGGAGATGGAATTAACGACGTTTTTGAAATGAAGAATATGGATATTGTTTATCCCAACTACACCATAGAAATTTTTAACCGAAACGGAGCGGTTGTCTTTAAAGGCGATGCTGCTACAGGCTTCTGGAATGGTCAATCAAACCAAAGTCGATTAGGTGGTAACACACTTCCTAACGGAGTTTATTTCTACATAATTAATTACAACAATGGGCAAACAAATCCAAAACAAGGTAAAGTTTACCTCAACCGATAAAAGGATATTTACGATGAAAAATTCAACTTCAAAACTTACGTTTTTTGCAGCATTTGTCCTTTTTTGTGGAAGCATGTTTGCACAACAAGACCCAGAATACACGCAGTATATGTATAATATGAGCGTGATAAACCCTGCTTATTCTTCGGTGAATAAAGCAAAAGTAGGAGCCTTATACCGCGCACAATGGGTGGGAATAGACGGTGCTCCTACTACCGCCACCGTCTTTGGACATTTACCTATGTCAGACAATGTAGAATTAGGTTTAAATCTGGTTCACGATGAGATTGGTGATGTGGTTCAGGAAACCAATTTAAATGCAGATTTTGCTTATAAATTACCAATTCAGGAAAATGCAACCTTGGCCTTAGGTCTTAAAGCTGGTGCTTCTTTTTTTAGTACTGATTTTAGCCGATTACAATTAGGAAGTGGAGCTCCGGCAACAGATCCTTCTTTTGCTCAGAATATCAACCAGACCTACCCTACCATTGGTATTGGTGCATATTACTTTTCAGAAAGCTATTACATAGGACTTTCAACGCCAAACTTGGTAGCTTCAAGACATATTGAAGATGAAAACGGAGTGCAACGCTTAGGTAGTGAGAATACGCATTACTTCCTGACCGGAGGATATGTTTTTGAACCTTCTTCAGAATTTCAGATCAAGCCTTCTTTTATGGCGCGCTGGGTAAACGGTGCTCCGGTGAGTATCGACCTTAACGCCAATGTACGATTCTATCAACGTTTTGAAGCAGGTATTGGTTACCGCCTCGACGACGCTGTTACCGGGATGGTCAATTTTGAGGTAACACCGGGTGTTCGCGTAGGCTACGCTTACGACTATACAACATCAAACCTTGGTGAGTATAACAACGGTAGTCACGAAATCATGCTGCTGTTTGATTTTGATATTTTTGGTAAACTACCTTCTTACCGCAAATCACCTCGCTTCTTCTAACCTACAACTACGACTATGAAAAATTATACGCTACTATTTATTCTACTAGCCGTTTGTCAAGTAGGATTATCACAGAGCAAAACGCTTGAAAAAGCCAATAAACTTTTTGCAAGCCAAGCTTATGCAGAAGCTATTGAAGCTTACACTGCAGAAGATGAATTAGATGCTGATGCAACACTAAATCTTGCTGATGCTTACTATTATATCGCTGATGCAGAAAAGGCAGTTCAATATTATGACCAAGCCTGGGAACTCAATGAGGGCAGATCTCCTGAAGCGCATTTTAGATATGCAGATGCATTAAAACGCAATAAAGATTACGATCGTGCCAATGCAATTTTAACCAATTACACAGGGACCAACGTAGATATCCTAAAAGCTATGGAAGCCAATGATCTTGAAGTTTCCCAGTTTTTTATGCCACAAGTAGTAGATGCTGCTTCGGCTTATGACGATTTTGGTGCTGCGTATTATGATAGGCAGGTGGTTTTTGCCTCTAACAGAAATGCCACAAGACCGTTGTATCCTTGGACGGGTAAACCTTATCTAGACCTGTATTACGGAAAAATAAACGGTTCTGCTATCACAGACGAGGGTGAGTTTCCGGGAGCGATTAACACTGATACGCACGAAAGTAATGCAGTTTTTACTTCAGACGGACAAAAAATGTACTTTACACGTACCAGCAATAAATTCAAAAAAGTTGATGGCGCAAAGGTAGCTCCGCTTCAATTATTCAGTGCCGAATTGATAGCTGGAAAATGGGATAATGTACAAATGTTACCTATTAGTTCTGATGTATATTCGGTAGCGCACCCGGCTTTGAGTGCAGACGAGAATACGCTTTACTTCTCGAGCGATATGCCTGGAGGCTATGGTAGTTTTGATATTTACAAAGTCTCAATCGAGGGCGAAAGCTTTGGAACACCGGTTAATTTGGGTGAAAATGTAAATTCAGACAAGCTTGAACAATTTCCTTACATTTCTGAAAATGGAAATCTTTATTTTGCCTCTAACCGCGCTGAAGGTTTAGGCGGCTTGGATCTGTACAGCAGTGATCCGCAAGGAGATTCTTTTGCTGAAGCCTACAACTTAGGAAGTTCTATTAACTCAAATGCAGATGACTTTGCGTTGATTATTAAAGAGCGCCAAGGCAGCGGATTCATGTCATCAAACCGAACCGGAAAAGATAAAATCTACAGTTTTGAGACCTTTCCTAATTTAAATTATCAGATCATAGGTAATGTTGACGATAAGAAAACCTTAGAGCCACTTCCAGGCGCTGAAGTGACCTTGTATCGCCCGTCTACAGGAACTACTCAAAAAACGATCACAGAAGCAGATGGCAGCTTCAAATTTGAAGTACGCCCGAACAGCTTGTATAAGGTTAAAGCAACAAAAGCATTGTATGCTCCTGTAGAAAAAGAAGTAAAGATTGAATATGCTCAGAATACTAAAACACTAATCAAGCTTCAAATGTCGGCCTACGCAGATACCGAAGATATTGTAGCGGTAAATGATCGTAATCAATTGACTCAGGTCAAACTTGAGAAGATCTATTTTGATTTTGATAAAGCAAATATTCGTCCAGATGCTGCAACTACATTAGATAAATTGGTTGCTTTAATGAAGAAATACCCTGAAATGAATGTTGAAGTAGCATCGCATACAGATCAGCGTGGTCCAGAAGATTATAATTTACAACTTTCTCAACGCAGAGCACAGTCTACTGTTGATTATATCGTTTCTAAAGGAATAGATCGCAGCAGGCTTAAAGCGCAAGGTTATGGTGAGCAAGATCCTATCAATGCGTGTCCTTCGGGAGATTGTACCGAAGAACAATTCGATGAGAATCGTAGAAGTGAATTCACGATCTTGAAATAAGACTTTTAAACCTTAAAACAAAAAATCCCGTTAGCGCAGATGCTAACGGGATTTTTTTGTTTGTTAAAATTAAGAATTATAAACCACTGATATAACTTCCGTAGAGGTCTTTAAAACGCATACCATCGGTCATTCGGTATTTACTCAACTTCTTGAATTCAACCAATGCCCAAAGAATAAACTCTTTCATAAAATACTGATCTTCCTTCGGTAAATCAGGTTGATGTGTATCGATCAAATTTTGCAAGGGTATTACCGAATCAAGCATTTTCTTATACTCTTCTTCGGTTAAATCGTCTAACAACTGAAAGTCGCTTTGGTCAAAAAACCAAGTGACCACCTCATCGTACGGACTTTTCTCATTTTGCTTTTCTAGCTTTTTAATTTCAGGAAAATAAGTCACAAAAAGGGTTTGAATGGCATCACCAATTAAAGTATGTGCAACCGAAGCCGCTCCCTCCTGCTCTCCTTCATAAACCAATTCTACCTTACCGGTAATCGCCGGAATCATCCCCATAAAATCACCAAGACGCACCGTAGTTTTATCATCTCCTGCCATCAACGATCTACGTTCTGCAGTACTTAAAAGGTTTTCAAAAGCGGTGATACTCATACGCGCACTCACGCCGCTTTTAACATCAATATATTCACTCTCTCTAGCTTCAAAACTTATTTGCTCCAAGAGATCTTTAGCCAAAGAAGGCACATAAACCTGTTCTTCATTACGGCCGTCGCGTTTTGCTTCCTGTTCTGTGATCGTACGCGCGATTTCAATATTCTCAGGATAATGCGTCAAGATCTGAGAACCGATACGGTCTTTTAACGGAGTAACGATGCTTCCGCGGTTGGTATAATCTTCAGGGTTTGCTGTAAATACAAACTGAAGATCTAGCGGTAAGCGCAATTTAAATCCGCGAATTTGAATATCTCCTTCTTGCAGAATATTGAACAAAGCCACTTGAATACGTGCTTGTAAATCTGGCAATTCATTAATCACAAAAATGCAACGATTAGCACGAGGAATCATCCCAAAATGCAACACACGGTCATCTGCATAACTCAATTTCAAATTTGCAGCCTTGATAGGATCTACATCACCTATTAAATCGGCTACCGTCACATCAGGAGTCGCTAGCTTTTCAGCAAAACGTTCTTCACGATGCAGCCAAACAATGGGCGTGTCATCTCCCTTTTCGGCGATCAATTCTTGAGCATAGCGGGATAAGGGCTTTAGCGGATCATCATTTAACTCTGAACCTTCAACCACAGGAATCCACTCGTCTAATAATTGTACCATCAAACGCGCCAGACGTGTTTTTGCCTGCCCGCGAAGCCCTAAAAGATTGATGTTATGCTTTGATAAAATAGCACGTTCTAACTCTGGGATCACGGTATGTTCATAACCGTGTATTCCTTCAAAAGAATTTTTACCTGCTTTTATATTGTTTAACAGATTAGCGCGAAGTTCTTCTTTGATACTTCGGCTCTTATAATCTGATTTCTTTAGCTCACCTAGGTTTTTAATTTCTGGTTTACTCATAGTTTACTGTTAGTTTTATCTTTTTCTAGCGTATTCTCTTCTTTCTGTTTGTTTCATAATCCTCAAAGATCATTTCACCAAGGCCTTGCAGACCGGTATAAAATGCTTTCCCTTGATTGGCCTGTGTAAATTGACGCACAAACTTCATCAAGTAAGGATCTTGAGCGATCATAAATGTAGTAATAGGAATCTTCACTTTGCGTGCCTGACTCGCCATACTGTAGCACTTATTAACGATGTACTCATCAAGCCCCACACTGTTTTTATAGTAAAAGCCATCTGGCTCTCGCACACAACTGGGCTTACCATCGGTGATCATAAAGATCTGCTTGTTGGTATTACGCTTACGTCTTAAAATATCCATTGCGAGTTGTAAACCTGCAACCGTATTGGTATGGTAAGGACCTACTTGTAAGTACGGTAAATCTTTGATTTTAATAGGCCAACTGTCATTACCAAAAACGATAATGTCTAAGGTGTCTTTAGGATAGCGTGTGGTTATCAATTCGACTAAAGCCATCGCTACTTTTTTTGCCGGAGTAATGCGATCTTCCCCATACAAAATCATACTATGGCTGATGTCTATCATCAACACCGTACTCATTTGCGCTTTAAATTGCGTTTCTTCTACAACCAGATCCTTTTCGGTAAGGTCAAAATTGCCTATTCCGTTATTGATTTGTGCATTCTTAAGACTTTCGGTCATTGAAACGCGTTCTAGAGCGTCACCAAAGCGATATTCCCGGTACTCACCGGTATGTTCATCACCCCGTCCTACCCTATTGGTTTTATGATTTCCGGCTCCGCCACGCTTCAGTTTACCAAAAATCTGATCCAGTGCACGCTGTCTAATAGCGCGTTCGGTTTTTGCGGTGATCGACATTCCACCATTACCGTCAGGTTCAATCTCCTCGCGGATGTAGCCTTTGTCCTTTAATTCCTGTACAAAATCGTCGAGCGTGTAGTCGTCATTGGTCAAATTGTATTCTTTGTCTAACTCCTTCAACCAATCCATCGCTTCATCAAAATCTCCTGATGTATGCGTGATCAATTCTTTGAAGATCTCAAAAAGTTGATCAAATAAGGATTGCTCCGGAGCTTCGTAGCTTTTAAATACAAATCCCTTTCGTAATGTTTCCTTTTTCATAGTGTACTAAAATTAACGCATTTTGAATTCTAAACCTTGAGAAGTCTCTTAAAATCTAGGTTTCTTTCTAAGTGAAGCTGCAAAAGCGAATGTATAGACAGGTTCTTTTTTTCTGAAAACTCAAAACCAAAAAAACCCTTCATTGCTGAAGGGTTCTAAATACTAATCACTTATGCGCTTATGATTTTGGCATCACCACAGCATCAATTGCATGGATTACTCCGTTTGAAGCATCAACATCGGTCATAATTACTGTAGATTTATTTCCTGCTGCGTCGGTTAAAATTACATTTTCACCTTCTAGTGTTGCTGTCAATTCTCCGCCTTGTACTGTAGGAATTGTAAAGCTTCCGTCATTATCATTGATTGCTTTTACGACATCTGCCGCCATATATTCTCCTGAAACTACATGGTATTTTAAAATCCCAGCTAATTTTTCTTTGTTTGCCGGCTCGACTAAAGTAGAAACGGTTCCTTCAGGTAACTTGTCAAATGCTGCGTTGGTTGGTGCAAATACTGTAAATGGACCTTCACTGTTTAAAGTTTCTGCTAATCCAGCTGCCTTTACCGCGGTCACTAAGGTGCTAAAGTCCTCATTTCCCATTGCGATCTCTGCAATGGTTTCTTGTTCTGGCATGGTGGCTTCAGTTGAAACATCGGTTGTTTCCATTGCTATCTATTCTTCAGTCATCGTTTCTTCAGATGTATTCTTTTCATTGTCTTTACAAGAAGTGAATGCTATAGAAGCAATCACTGCCATACTTAATACTAACTTTTTCATAGTTCAATTTTTTGATTATTAATTTTGTTTAAATATATCCACAGAAACTTAAACAAAACGATTCGATGCTCTAAGCTTTTGTTAATTGTAATTTATTTATGTTAAAAGCTTCAATATTCCTTGGGGTGCACAATAAACATTTGGTTTTTCTTAACTTAGAGCAAACTTTACACAGACTTAATGAAAAAACTATTACTTCTTCTCTTGCTAAGTGTTTCTGTTACAGGAATATCTCAAAAATTAAATCTTGATCTTTTAAAAGATATGCAACCGCGTAATGTAGGTCCTGCCGGAATGAGCGGGCGTATTACTGCTATTGACGCGGTGACAGACAATCCTGATATTATTTACGCAGGTTCTGCTTCTGGCGGTCTATGGAAATCAACTTCAGGCGGTGTTACCTGGAAACCCGTTTTTGAAAATGAAGCTACTTCATCTATCGGTGCGGTTGCGATTCAGCAATCCAATCCTTCTGTGGTTTGGGTAGGAACCGGTGAAGGAAACCCGCGAAACAGCCTCAATGGTGGATTTGGTATCTACAAATCTCTAGACGGCGGTAAAACCTGGAAGTGTATGGGACTTGAAAAGACCAGACACATCTATCGCGTGCGCATCAATCCGTCAAACCCAGATATTGTCTATGCTGCTGCAATAGGATCGCCTTGGGGCGAACACGAAGAGCGTGGGGTTTACCGTACACAAGATGGTGGTAAAACTTGGGAAAAAGTACTTTATGTAAATGATAAAACCGGTACTGCCGAGTTGGTTATGGATCCTACCAATCCCAACAAATTGATTGCTGCGATGTGGGAGCATAAGCGCGATCCTTGGTTCTTTAAAAGTGGTGGCGAAGGCTCTGGTTTGTACATTACCTATGATGGTGGCGATACCTGGAAAGAAATCACTTCTGAAAACGGCTTGCCCAAAGGTGACCTAGGAAGAATGGGACTTGCCATTGCTCCAGGAAAAACTAACGTCGTTTATGCTTATGTAGAAGCTAAGAAAAACGGATTGTATCGTTCTGAAGATGGTGGGGAAAACTGGAAATTGGTAAATGACAATATGAGTGAGATAGGAAACCGTCCTTTCTACTATGCTGAAATCTATGTCGCTCCCGATAATGAAAACCGCGTATATAGTGTATTTACCTATGTAAATGTTTCTGAAGATGGCGGTAAAAGCTTTGAAGAACTGATGCCTGCTTATGGCGTAGATAACGGTATTCACCCAGATCATCACGCGTTCTATATTCATCCTGAAAACACCGATTTTATGATGGATGGTAACGACGGCGGTTTAAACATCTCTCGTGATGGCGGTGAGACCTGGCGTTTTGTTGAGAATATTCCCGTTGGTCAATTTTATCATATCGCAATAGATAATGAATTTCCTTATAACGTTTACGGAGGAATGCAAGATAACGGAAGCTGGCGCGGTCCTGCCTATGTCTGGAAAGCACAGGGAATTCGTAACAGTTATTGGCAAGAGATCTCTTTTGGTGACGGTTTTGACGTAGTGCCAGATCGGGACGATTCACAATATGGCTGGTCTATGAGTCAGCAGGGTTATGTAAGTAGGTACGACTGGATCACAGGAGCTAATTACTTAGTAAGACCTACACATCCTGATCCTGAAGTTGAACTTCGATTCAACTGGAACGCTGCTATTAATATCGATCCTTTTGATAACAGTACACTTTATTTTGGTAGTCAATATGTGCATAAATCCACAGATAAAGGACTTACTTGGGAAGTAATTTCACCCGACTTAACCACCAATGATCCCGAAAAACAAAAGCAAAGCGAAAGTGGTGGTCTTACGATGGATGCTACCGGAGCTGAAAATCACACCACTATTTTAGTGATAGAACCAAGTCCGGCAGAAAAAAATATGATTTGGACCGGTTCTGATGATGGTAAAGTATATTACACACAAAATGGTGGTCAAGATTGGACTGATGTATCTAAAAACCTAAAAGGTCTTCCTGCAAACAGCTGGATCGCACAGATCAAAGCTTCAGCGACTAATAAAGGTGAGGCGCTCTTGGTAGCCAATAATTATCGCAGATTTGATTATACACCTTATGTATATAGAACCACAGATTATGGTAAAAGCTGGACGCGCATTGTAGACAGTGAAGATGTGGGTAGCTATGCGCTGGCAGTTTTGGAAGATAAAGAAGAACCTAACCTGATGTTCTTAGGGACAGACGACGGTTTATATGTTTCTATAGATGCAGGTGCAAACTGGCAAAAGTGGACCAACGGGTTCCCTACAGTTCCAGTAAAGGATTTGATCATTCATCCAAGAGAAGATGATTTAGCTATTGCCACTTTTGGTCGTTCTATATGGATTCTTGATGATATCAAACCATTGAGAAAGCTCGCAGCCAGTCAAGATCTCGTAGCAAATCTAAATATGGATGAAGGCACTGTTCTTGAAGTGATACCGCCTGCAGACACCTATCAAAACGCCTCTCAACAACCTACCGGAGGCCGATTTGGCGGAGATGCAACATATAGCGGAGCAAATCGTGCTAGCGGTGCTTTTATAAAGTATGTCTTTAATCCAAAAGTGAAAGCAGAAGAAACTGAAAAGGATGAAGCATCCTCATCAGAAACGGAAGAAGCTTCTGTAAAATGGGACAGTATCGTACTCAATATTTACGATAATGAGCGTCTCATTCGTACACTTAAAACCAAAGCTCCTGATTCTGCGGGAATGTACAATTTTAGATGGTTTCTTGATGAGAAAGGTGTAGACCGCCCGTCACGTCGCATAAGGGAGCGCAACTGGGAACCCGGTGGTGCCACAGTAAAACCGGGCTCTTATAAAGTAGTTATGAGCTATGGAAGCATTGAAGATTCAGAAACTATAACGGTGAAAAGCGATCCTCGTCTGGATATTTCAGCACAAGCTACTCAAGAAATTTATGAGGCCGAAAAGCATTTGGAAAGCTTAACACAAGTGGCAGCAGATGCGGTTAAACAACTTGTCGAAAGCAAGAATATTGCAGAAGATTTTATTGCCGATCTTAAAAAGGCCGATAAAGAAACCTATAAAGCTCAGATTGACAGTTCTAAAGCAATTGCTGAAAAATTAGAAGAACATATCGCAGTGTTTTTAGGCAAAGAAGATGATCGCCAAGGTATTACGCGTAATGCTGAAGTAACCGTTCTTAACAGAATTTACCTCGCTAGTAGTTATGTAGGTAGCCGTCCTAACGGACTTACCGCTACAGAAGAGCAGCTGATCACTCAGGCTGAAAAAGATCTTGAAGCCGCTTTAGAAAAAGTAAATACCTTCTTTACCGAAGAATGGGCAACCTATGAAAGTGAAATGAAACAAGTAGAACTCTCTCCTTTTAAAGAAATAAAAACTTTTAAAGTAGAATAGTTCTTGTGTTACCAGAATTACAAAATCCCGAAAAAATTTCTTTTCGGGATTTTTTATGTTTATTCCGCTTTGATGATTCCTTGTTGTTTGGAATGTTCGATAGCCTCAGTGCTTTTCTTGAAGTAACAGGTGGCGACTTGCATACCTTCAATATTATTAAGAACAGCATTGATTTTTTCCTTCTTATGATTTTCGGTTTGCCGTAGATATACCGCTCTAATATTCATTGGAAACATTTTACAAATACGCTCGTAGATATAAGCATCTTGCTGCGAATCATCACCTAACAAAACATAAGATTGCTGCGGATAGAATGAAATAATATCCTTGATCTTGATAAACTTGTGATCGTGATTACCTCCTCCAGTTTTAAGAAAATCGGTGATTCCTGTTTTTATACTTTTCAATTTAATGACGGCCTTGGGCAATTCTTGCAATTTGGCAAACTGCACTATAAAGTTGTATAAATTCCATTCGCTGCTGGAGACATAAAAGAAAGAGTTTCGGTTTCCTTCCTCATTATGTCCGCTCGTACTTAATGACTGATAATGCCTCACAACATCTTCAAAGGTTTTACGGCTGTTTACATTGCGCGCCAACATCACATATAGTTTTTTAAAAATGTTTCCGCTGTGCGAAATCAAAAAAGTATCGTCGATATCAGAAATAATGCTCAATTCACTTTCAAAGGGTTTTAAGAATTCGGCTTTTTCAATAATGCCATATTCTTCCTCTACGGGATTGCAGGTAATCTCATAAGTATGCCACCCACTTTTCAGGTCATTTTTATAGGGCACGTTGAACCTGAAAAATCCGTCATCCATTGTTCGCGTAGTCACATCGATGTCTTTAAAACGCAATCGTACACTTACATTCTTGAGTGGCGAAATACGAAACATATGTAAAACCGAAAATGCATGCTTAAAGCCTTTTTTATCAGATTGATACTTGTCTGGCGCCCACGATTTAAAAAGATGGCCAAAAACCACAAGTTCTTCATCATTGGCATAACCACGATACAATTGGAGGTCGAGTTTCACGTAATTGGTATTTTGTTAACGAAATGAGATTTTGAAAATACCTAATTTTAAATCGAAATCGACTTAATGAAAACACAAAAGAATATTTTACTGGTCATTAACCCTATTGCAGGAGGAACTGATAAACGTCCAATCATCAAGGCTTTTAAAGAGCAAGTTGCGGCTCAAAATAAGGAAAGTCACGTCTATGAGACAACCGGTAAAAACGATAAAGAAGCCATTCAAGAGCTCGTTTCTAGCAAGCAACCTGATCGCATTTTGATTTCTGGTGGTGACGGGACGATACGCGAAGTTGCCGATGCCATAAAAGGTGTTTCTGTCACCATTGGTTTGCTTCCGTCGGGGTCTGCAAATGGTTTGGCGACTAATTTTGACATTCCGGAGGATCTTGACAGACAGTTAGCTATTGCGCTTGGCGAAGAATACATCGATATGGATTTGCTTGATATCAACGGCTATACGTGTTTACATATTGCAGATCTGGGCGTTAACGCTCAACTTGTTGAAAACTATGAAAAGTCTGAAATACGAGGCAAACTGGGCTATTTAATACAAGCTTTCCCTACCCTGCTGAATAAAGATTTCCCTTTTAAAGTGAGCATCGACTGTGATGGAAAAATCTACCAAGAAGAGGGAATTTTAATAGGCATAGCCAATGCCAATAAATTTGGTACAGGTGCAACCATTAATCCAACCGGAAAAATGGATGATGGGATTTTTGAAGTTTTGGTTTTCAAAAATTTCAGCGTAAAAGGTATTTTAGAGACCTTTTACGATGATGCCCATTTAGATCCTGACTTTGTGAAAGTTATTCCGTGTAAAGCGGTGAAGATCAATGCCGAGAAACCGATCGCCTTTCAAATAGATGGCGAATTTATGGGTAAAAAAGAAACCATTCACGCAAAAATGACATCAGATAAATTGCGCATTGCAATTCCAAAAAGCTTTAACCACTAGTTAACGCTTTTGTTAAGCTTATCTTTAAATCTTTGGCTGGGCCTGCTCAAAGTTTTATTTTAGTTGCTGAATTAACTAATCACACGTATTATGAAGAATTACGCAATACTTTTTTCTCTAGCCCTAACCTTAGGTTTTACTTCTTGTAAAAATGAGAACAAAGAAAAAGAGACCGAAACTGAAGAAATGACAACCGAGACTACCGAATTACAAGAAGCTCCGGCTGAAGTAAAAAAATTAACGGTAGCCTTAGATTCAAAAAGCGGAAGCACTGCTACAGGTAGCGTTGTTTTTACCGAAGAAGATGGTGAAGTTTCTATGACTGCTGTTTTTGAAGGTTTAGAACCGGGAATGCACGCAATACACATCCACGAGAACGCAGATTGCTCTGCAGATGACGGTACTTCTGCCGGAGGTCACTGGAATCCAACTAAAGAGAAACACGGTAAGTGGGGAGATGCTGAAGGATATCACAAAGGAGATATAGGTAATTTTGAAGCCGATGAAAACGGTAACGGAACAATTACAACAACTACAGATGAGTGGTGTTTAGATTGTGAAGATGAAACCAAAAATGTTGTTGGTAAAGGAATTATCGTACACCAAGGTGCAGATGATTTTACAAGTCAGCCTAGTGGTGCTGCAGGAGCACGCGTAAGCTGTGGAGGAATTATTGAATAATCATATTCACAACATTTGACAAGCAAACTACCTCAGGGCAAACTCAGGAGGCATTGATTAGATACAAATTTTCAGATTCAAGTCAAGTCTCAAAGTATTGAACCCTTTAACGGTAGCAATAAAATTAAGCAGCCTTCGGGCTGCTTTTTTGTGTTATATTTAATACATTTAAAATCTAATAGCCCTTTATGCAACCTGATGAATTAATTCTACGATTACAGCAAAAAGACGAGAAAGCTTTTGAACGTTTATACACGCTGTATTCCGAAAGTATCTTTGGTGTGATCAATAGTGTTCTTCACGACACTGAAGCCTCAGAAGAAGTACTGCAAGATGTTTTTATAAAAGTCTGGGATAATTGTGAATCCTATTCTTCAAAAAAAGGTAGATTTTTTACGTGGCTTCTCAATATAGCACGCAACGCAGCCATTGATAAAACACGGTCTAAATCGTTTAAAAACCAAAAGAAAAACCTTACTCAGGAATATTTCGTAGATATACTTGAAAACAAAAACAGTTTTTCTACAAAGGTTGATGCGATAGGAATTAAAAAGTATATTAAAAAAATAGGCGAAGATTGTAAAAAGGTAATCGACTTATTATTTTTTAAAGGGTACACACAAAAAGAAGCTTCAGAAGAATTAGAGATACCCCTAGGTACGATTAAAACCCGCAACAGACTCTGTATTAACAAACTTAGAGCTATATTGGTTAAATAAAATGGATATTCAAGAATACATAGAATCAGGTATCTTAGAGCTATATGTTTATGGCGCTTTAACTGCTGCAGAAAGTGAAGAGGTTTCTAAAGTGCTTAAACAGTATCCTGAAGTTGAACAGGAAGTCGAACAGATAGAAGCTGCACTGCAGCAACTTGCGACTGCAGCTGCTCCTTACAATCCTGAGGAGATGCTTGCGGTTATAAAATCAAAACTTCAGAATAAAGACGGCGTGGTACAGTTGCCGGCAAGCAGATCGCAACAAAGAACACGTTTGCTATCTTTTATAAGCGTTGCGGCTTCGGTAATATTCCTCATCGGAATTTTTATCTTACTCAACCGTACTAACAACTTGCGTGATGAGTTACGTGTTGTAGAAATCGAAAAAACAAAGCTCGAAAGCAAACTTCAATTTTCTGAAGATGCGCTTACCGAGACTAAAGAAATCTTAGCGGTTATACGAGACCCACAAGTGACAAAAGTTCCTTTAGCCGGGCAACAGATCGCACCAGACGCATATGTAAATGTATTCTGGGACAAGAGTTCAAACAAAGCATATATTGATGCCTTAGGTCTACCCGAACCTCCAGAAGGAATGGTTTACCAAGTATGGTCGCTTACGTTAGATCCATTAACTCCTACGAGTATGGGACTTCTGGAAAACTTTAGTGAGGATGAGAATAAAATATTTGCGCTAGAAAATCCAAATCAATCTCAGGCATTTGGTATTACGCTAGAACCAGCCGGTGGTAGTGAAACACCAACAATGGAACAACTCTATACCTTAGGTGTTGTAGAAAATAATGCTTAGTAAACGACCTCGAGTTATTAAGCCCTTTGGCGGCGCCAATAGTTGAATACTAAAAAGCCTCTCAATTGAGAGGCTTTTTTATGTATTGAATTGAGTGTCGATTTTAATCTGAAGAGCTTTCTTTTGAGATTTGGGCATAAAAAAAGAATCACCTGCCTTCTCCAAAACAAGGTGATTCTTCAACTAACAAAAAATCCAAAAAAACTAATCAACTAACCAATTGATAATCTTCCTTTCCATATTCTCCAAAATAAAAGAGATTTGGATTTTTCAATTGTAAAAAAGTTAAATGCCCAGTTTAACTTATTTAATACATTTACGTAATAGAAAGAAATACGGTTTTCATCAGGTTCACTTTTTTTAAAACAAAAAGCGAATAAAATTTTAAAAAACTGAAAATCAATATTTTAAAATTTAAAAAATCAAATAAAATTTTATGAACCCTTCATCTTCAGGATGGATAAATAAACACCAACCGGTCATCAATCGCTTCCTAAACGCGCAGGAAATCAACGCTTCTGAGTTTTATGAACTTGCGCTAAGATCTGGTTTCCTCTACGGTGTTTCGGTGTCATCGATTACATACGGAAAGAAGGAACCGCTCAAATGGACAGAAATTGAGCGTACCAAACTCAATTTATTTGATTGCCTGTACTATACCTATTTCTATAATCAGCGAGATGAAAGCGATTTCTATACTGAAGTCTGCGCGTTTTATGAACAAATAAACCCTAAACACGCTTCTTACTTCTCTTCATTTTCAAAAAGTAAGCCCGGTGCGGCTACATTAGAAAAAATCATTCAAGAACGCGTACAAACTAATGAAGCGCGTTTTGAAAGAAATTTCAGCAATCTTATAACCAATGCATTACTTTTTCTAGATGTCATTGCATTTGAGCAATATTTAAAGAATAAAAGCGATCTGAAAAACTACGCGGCCGCTCTTGAAGCCGGACTGATGAATATCATCTGGATCGCGCTGATGCAAAAAGAAGAAAAAGAACAATACGATTATTTACTGCTTAAGCTTTTTGAGAAGTCCTTGCGGTATACCAAAGCTATAAATCAAGAGGCGCAGTCACTCGATGATTTATCGCTAGCCCCTTTTCAAACGCTTTTTGAAAAACGTTATGCTTTAGACCTTGGTGCGCTGGCACTTTGGGATGATCATAAATTAGATAAAACCGAATTTCTTTTTTTAAATAGGTTGGGGAACTTGCTTCAATTACCCGAAGAAGTGCTCAAAGTGTCAACCACGCACGTTCTTGATTTTATACATTCTAATCACGATCGCATATCGTATCTCAATTACAGCAATCCGGTACGCCACTTTTACACGCAGACCAGTGATACGGTAAAACGACTTATTTTAAGAAATAAAAAGCGTTTACTTCAAGAACTTTTAGAAAGTAAAGATCTGGTGATGTTGCTGGGACAATCTACCTATCGCGATTTAAATAAAGCTGAAAAAAAGCAGGTAAAAGCACAGCTGCTGGACATTTGTAAAAGCATTCCTTCTCTTGCTATTTTTATGCTTCCGGGAGGAGGTGTTTTACTTCCACTTCTTATAAAATTCATTCCAGAATTGTTGCCAAGTGCTTTCAATGATAATCGCATTGATCCTTCAACAGAAGACAATTCTTGATCGCAGCCTCAAAAGCTTTCTGTTAACAGTTTATCAAATAGACGCAGTATAATAAAGTTATTTAGGAAATTCGCCTATGCTCAAAATTATAACGCGTTCCAGACTATTTATCGCCAACCTCACCGGTAAGATAGGCTTCTACCCTTCCCTTTTTGCTTTGGGAGGTTTGGTTTTTGGTTTTGCCATGTTGTATGCTGAAGATCGCGGCGTTTCTTCATTTTTGATCGAAAATGCACCGCAACTGGTCATCAACGATGCCGAAACAGCGCGCACATTGTTAAGCACATTCATTGGCGGAATTATTTCGCTTATGGTGTTTAGTTTTTCGATGGTAATGATCTTGCTTAATCAAGCCTCTAATAATTATTCGCCACGTATTCTCCCCGGTTTAATTTCAAACAAAAAACACCAGAATGTTTTAGGCTTTTACATCGCAACGCTTATTTATTGCATCCTCATCCTGTTAAGTATAAAACCTACTGATGATAAAAATCAGTTACCAGGTTTTGCTGTGCTGGTTGGGATTGTTTTGAGTATGCTGGTTTTAGCCTTATTCATCTATTTTATTCATTCGATTTCTGAAGCGATTCAGATCAACAAGATTATAGAATCGATTTACAACAGTGCAAAAACGCGCTTGCAGCAACTCATCTCAAAAACAGATGATGCTTTGAGCAAAGAAGATTTTCCTTCAAGTGAAGACTGGGATGCCATTGAAGTGAATCGTACGGGATACTTTCAAACTATTGCGGTTGATGCGTTACTCGAACTTTGTAACACCTATGATTGTAGTGTTGAAGTTAGTGTACCTAAAGGAACGTTTATTCTTCAGGGAATTCCTATCGCCAAATGCAGTAAAGCCCTTGATGACAAGCAAAAAGAACAATTATTAACGTGTTTTGGTTTTTCGCGCAGCGAAATTGTAAGTCACAATTACATCTTAGGATTTAAACAACTTACAGAAATTGCTATAAAAGCGATGAGTCCGGGAATAAATGATCCCGGAACAGCGATTACCTGTATTGATTATCTATCAGAATTGTTTGCGCTACGCCTTAAGAAGGAAGATTTCAGCTTTATCAAAAATCAGGAAAAGCAGGCCGTGATAAAACTACGTACTATTGATTTTAAAGAATTGATCTATTTCGTTTTTGCACCCTTACGGGCTTATTGTAAACACGATGTAATCATGCTGCATAAAATGTTGACAGCACTCTACTTTTTACAACAAAGCCATAGCGTGATCGAGAATTCTGAAACTATAATCATTGACGAAGCAAACCGAATTCTAGAAGACGCCAAGGCAGGAATAACGAATAAAGAAGATCTTAAAGGAGTTTTTGATATCAGAAATAAAATGGCAGCAATTAACAGCACCCAAAAGAAATTAGTTGCATTAGATCATTAGGAAAGCCAAAGTTTAAAATCCTTAACGCGCTCTCTGCTAACGATAATTTCTTGATCATCTGCAGCCTTCAGTTTAAGTTGTAATCGGGAATTGGTATAACTTATAATATCCTGAATCGCATTGATATTGATATAATATTTTCTGCTAACTCTAAAAAAGACATCAGGTGCCAACTCATCTTCTAAGGTTTCTAAAGTGGTGTCCAGCAAGTAATCACGCTTATCTGTAGTACGCGCATAAGTGCCTTTATTCTCGCTGTAAATACAGCATACATCCTCAATATTGATCATTTTGATATGTTGACCAATTTTAACCGTGAATCGTTTTTTATACTCACGTTCCACAGGATTTACACCTAGAAGCTGTCTGATATCATCAAAATTGAGTTTTACATCTTGCTTCTCGGGCTGTTGCTTTTTAAATTTTTCTACGGCTGCTTCTAGTTCTTCATCGTCTATAGGTTTTAATAAATAATCGATGCTATTGAGCTTAAATGCTTGTAGCGCATACTCATCGTATGCAGTCGTAAAAATGATCGCACTGCTAACTTCTACCGCATCAAAAATTTCAAAAGAAAGACCGTCGCTCAATTGAATGTCTAAAAAGATCAAATCTGGATGCTCGTGGTTTTTAAACCAATCGATCGCCTCTTCTACCGAATTGAGTTGCGCAAGTACATTCAACGCCAATGCTTCAAGCATTCTTGATAATCGGCGTGCGGCCGGTTTTTCATCTTCAATAACCAGTACATTCATAATTTACAGTGCTTTTATTCCCATTTATTGATATCAGCTTGTTTTGCCTCTTCGCGTTCCAGAAATTCTTTGATCTTTCGGTTTTCCCAGTTTTTATATGACCTATTGATAAAATTACCTTTATTTACTACAATAAAATGAATTCCAACGCTAATTCCCCAGACTACCAACATAATAACCGGCGACCACCACGGGATGTAACTGCTTATGGCTCCGCGGTCAAAAAGACCAAAATAAAACAGTAAATATGCCGAATTTACCACAACATAAACCAGTAAATGATTGTACCAGCCTTTAAGATCTTGAACGTGTTTTTGCGCACGCTCAAATGAGGATTCTTGCTCGTTCATAACTTTTGTGTTTCTTATTCCCATCTTCCCATATTTGATTGTGACTTAGAATCGCGCTCCATATATTCTTTTATTTTGCGTTCTTCCCAGTCTTTACTAATAAACGGATTCCAGTCAAATGCCTTGGCTGCTTGAAATATTAAACCCAATCCCCATCCAAATGCTGCCCATAAAAACCAAGGATGGCGCAGTTGATCAACCCAATAGTTTAAAGCGGCTAGTGCGCCAATTACGATCACATAGCTGATGAGGCTACCATAAAACTTTTTGATCTCTTTTACTTTTTCTTTAGCCTGAAGGTATCTGTTTTCTTTATCAAAATTTTCCATTGCTGAAGGTTTTAATGATTAATTACAATTCAAAATTGCTAGAATTACAACAGGAATAAAACTTAGTATTACCCGATTGTCATTTTTGATTGCTGAACTGTAGTTATTTGTTTTGATCTTTACGCATAAGCTCTCTTATCTTACGCTCCTCCCAGTCTTTGCCTAAAAATGGATTCCATCCAAAAACCTCCGAACCGTGAAAAAGTACGCCCAATCCCCAACCCAAAGCAGGGAAAATCGCCCAAGGAAAACGTGTCGTATACATATTTAAAAGAATGAGACCGGGAATGATGAGACAATAAAGCCCCAAGTTGATGTAGAAGCCTTTAAGTTCTTCCACATGTTCTTTTGCCATCGCATATTTTTTGTCAGAAAGGTATTGCTCGGTATTCATAACTGCTGTTTTTAATTGACGAGTAAGTTTTGGTATTTTGATTATAAATTCTAATTCTGTTTTGCTTATAAGTACATCCCGTTGTGTCAGGAGTCCATAGCGCTGTCTGATGTTGATAAGCCCTACTCCGCTGCTTTTTGACATCACTTTTTTAGGCTGAAGATTATTACGCACTACCAGATAATCGGCTTCTTCTTCAATACGTATATAAAGCTTATGATTGCCGCTTACCACATTGTGTTTTACCGCATTCTCCAGCAGCAATTGCAAAGCCAGCGGGACCACTTTTGCATCAGCATCTTTTACCGCTTCCGGAAGTTCAAAAACGATACTGTCTTCATAACGCATTTTAAGCAAAGTCATATACGTTTTAGCAAAGGCCAGTTCTTCACCTAAAGAAATGAGCTCCTTATTTTTCTGCTCAAGTACATAACGATACACTTTTGAAAGGGAGGTCGTGAACTTCTGCGCTTGTATCGGGTTTTCTTCAATAAGACTGGTGAGTACATTTAAACTAT
The DNA here is from genome assembly GCF_037029365.1 of Leeuwenhoekiella sp. CH_XMU1409-2. Classification (NCBI taxonomy): domain Bacteria; kingdom Pseudomonadati; phylum Bacteroidota; class Flavobacteriia; order Flavobacteriales; family Flavobacteriaceae; genus Leeuwenhoekiella; species Leeuwenhoekiella sp. CH_XMU1409-2. The sequence goes on from NZ_JAYMEI010000006.1 coordinate 167,666, forward strand.
TGAATAAAAAATGAGGATCTAGCTGATTTTTTAAAGCATCAAATTGTGCCGAAGCCGTACCAGCAATGATCTTTTGCTCCTTTACCTGACGTTCTTTTTTATAGCGATAATAAAAGAAGAAGTAAAAAATCGCATTACAAACTAAAGCCACCACAAGTGGAATACTATAGTCGATGATCTTTTCTTCAGTAATAAAATACGTGATGCTCATACCATATAGCACCACGATAATAAACAACCGAATGAAAAACACCCCAACAACAGTAACCACAACACTTGCCGGAATGGCTTTTACCAGATGATTGTAGGTATAAAGCGAAGTTTTGTATTTGTCAAAGAAAAAGGTGAAGATCTGCATATTTAGCAAATACAGTACCACAGAGTATAGCATGCTAATCCCAAAATCCTCTGCAAGCGCAGCGTTGAATTCCAAACCGCCGCCACCCAGCAGGTGTATCGCAAGAAAGACTACATAAATAGCACAACCTACGATAAATGCTTTACCCAATTCCTTTAAAAAATATGTCATAATTGTTGGTATTCAAAGATGCGCACACCCAGATTCATTCCTGCTTTAAAGGTATCACAATCTTTAAAAATCAAAGCAGTGGTTTGGGCAGGTACATTTAGGCTGTTTCTTTCGCATTGATGAAGTGCTTCAGTATCGTTGTTGATACCATTTACTGAAAGTAAAAGATCTAAGGCCCAGATTAAAATTCTTACCATAATTGTTAGTTTCTTGATTCTTGAGCAAAGATTTAAAATAAGCCTCCTACATTATAAGAAAACGTACTCAACTGTAGTATTTGAAGACTCAACTGTAAATGTGCAGAACGTTAACAATCACACAAAAACTTTTGGCGCTCAGCATATTTAATAATTTTGTTTAAAACCTACACCCTAACCTATGCTTACCCGCAGATTATCATACTGTTTTTCAATACTTTCAATTCTTATTTTAGGCGATTCTTGTGCCAGTAAGCGCACTCAATTTCGCAACGCACAAGACGAAAAAACTCCACTAAGAACAGATAGTTCAAACTATCGCAGCATTTATATGTTGGGCAACTTAGGCGCCGACAAAAAAGGGCCTAATGCATCGCTTCTAAAAGCATTTACAAGCTTTCAAAAAGAACAGGCTCAAGAGGATGATTATTTGATGATTTTAGGAGATAATGTGTATGCCAATAAGCTAGAACAAGAGAATAACAAAAGTCAGTTACAGGAAATAATAAGTCTGATCGAAGACTTTAAAGGTGAAACCTTGATCATTCCCGGGGAAAATGATTGGAATGATCACGGCGTAGATGGTCTGGAAAAAATTGAAGATTTTATCGAAAAACAAATGGGCAAAGACAATCATTTTCAACCTGAAAATGGCTGTCCCATAGAACAAATTACTGTTGACGACGAAAATGAGATTATCATTGTAGATTCGCAATGGTATATTGAGGATTGGAGCAAAGATGCCGGCTTTAATGATAAATGCAACATTAAGACCCGCGAACAATTCATCACCGTTTTAAAGGATGAGGCGCGCAAAGTAAGACACAAGAACATTCTTCTGGTAATGCATCACCCCTTATATTCTAACGGAATTTACGGCGGTGAGATGAGCACGCGTGCGTTGTACAGACCTTCTGCTGAAAATGCATTTGTCCCATTTGCTGGTTTTCTATGGGCGTTTGCAAGAACACAAGGCGGAATTTCAAAGCAGGATCAATTCAATCCGTTGATGAATGACTTGATGACCGAAATTAAAAAAATGGCGATCGATCTGCCACGCCTGTTTGTCCTCTCTGCTCACGAGCATTCTATGCAATACATCGAAAATGAAAACATACGCCAGATCATTTCTGGTACCGGCAGTAAAACCGAATATGCGCGGTTAGGGAAAGACGGTTTATTTGCTTCGGTGCAACCGGGTTTTACTGAATTGCGTTTGTTTGAGAACGGGGCTACTTCCGTACATTTTTATGAGCTTAATGAAGAGCAACAACTTGTAGAACGCTATGCCAAAACCGCCTATGAGCAACCACAGCCGTATCCCGTAGACTCCTTACCGGCAAGATTCAGCACTACAGAAAAGGCTAGCATTTACCCAAAAGAAGATGTTACTGTTTCTAAGCGTTACGAGAAGTTTTGGGGTAAACATTACAGAGATTTATACGGTTTAGAAATCAATGCTGAAGTCGCCGTTATCGATACGCTGCACGGCGGTCTTGAAGTAGAACGTGCCGGTGGCGGACATCAAACCCAATCGCTTAGACTCGTTGATAAAGAGGATCGCGAGTACAATATGCGCGCTTTAGCAAAAGATCCTTTTTCCTTTTTAAAGTCCTCGGGTTATGATAATCTTGATGCTGAAACGTATTTTTCGGGTACGATTCCTGCGCGAATTATTGAAGATTTTTATACCGCTTCACATCCTTATGGTGCTTTTGCAATTCCTAGATTAGCAGGAGCTGCAAACCTCAACCACACGCATCCTAAAGTATTTTATATACCAAAACATAAAATGTTAGGCGATTTTAATGAAACCCACGGAAATCGACTTTATATGGTCGTAGAAAAGCCTGATGACGACTTTAACGGGGAACATATGTTTGGTTTTAACGATGATGTTGAAAGCACAGCAGATTTGTTTGAGGCGATTCGGGAAGATGAAAAAAATCAGGTGGAAGAACAAGATTATATACGCGCCCGTGTTTTTGATATGCTTGTAGGCGACTGGGATCGTCACGAAGATCAATGGCGTTGGGCAGAGCGTGAGGACGATGATGACGTGGTTAATTTTATCGCCATCCCACGGGATCGTGACCAAGTATTTTCAAAGTTTGATGGCTCGTTTATCAAAACCCTGCAAAAATTTATGCCGGGAACACGCGAACTCGGTAATTACGGACCTGATATAGAATTTGTAGAAAAATTCAGTGAAAGCGCCATCAACCTTGATCGCGCGCTACTTCAGAAAACTAATAAAAGTGACTGGCTAGAGGCGGTACGCTATATTCAAGAACACATTACTCCAGAAGTAGTCTCAACAGCCTTTAAAGAAATGCCTAAAGAAGTTCAGGATGAGGATTGGTTGGCTTTACAAAGCGATTTGTTAAAGCGAAAGGACAATCTCACCAGTATTGTAGAGCGCTACTACGACTACTTTATCAAGTTTCAAACCTTGAAAGGTACCGACAAGGATGATCACTTTTACATCACCCGCAATGCAGACGGAAGCACTACCATAAAAGCCTATCGTATCAAAGATGGAGCAGACGGCTATGAGTTATTTAATCGAAACTTTAATCCTGATGAAACCAAGGAAATATGGATTTACGGTCTGGATGATGATGACGTTTTTACAGCTAACGGCCCGGGAACCGGTAAATTAAAAATCGTGATTTCCGGAGGACAAGACGAAGATGTTTACGATTTAGAAAACGGAAAAGGCATAACCCTCTTTGACCAACCCGAGGACAACGAAATCAAAAATTTAGGAGGAGCGCGTAAGCGTTTCAGCAGTGTTTATGAGAATCATATTTATGACTCAGAGCGTCGCCCGGAAAGTGCGAAGAAAATAGGTTTAGCATTGCCCTATAATCCAGATTGGGGGCTTGCTCCGCATTTAAGATTTGCAAGTCAAAAAATGGGTTTTGAACGTCATCCTTTTACTTCTCAATTTGTAATAGATGCTCAATATTTTTCATTGACTCAGGCTGCAATTTTTAAAACTGAATACCATTCGGCAAATCTATTTCCTGAATGGAATCTAAAAATTGCCGCTCTGGCAACTACAAATAATTACACCGAAAACTTTTTTGGCTTTGGAAATGAAACAACAAATACAGCTTCAAATTTTGATACAAATCGGGTATTCTTACAAAAGTTTGAGGCTGAAGCAGGCGTGTATTACATCGGAGAATATGGTAGTTCATTTGAAACGAGCATCGCTTATCAAAATTTCAATATTGAAGAAACACTTTCATCAAAACTACTTAACAACCTGAATAACAACAATAACATCACTTTAAATGCTATTTATTCCTACAAGAGTGTAGACAACTCAAATTTTCCTACAAGAGGAATGCATTTTAAAGCTTCAGGCTATTACAGTGATCATTTAGACAGCGAAGAAACCGTATTTGCTGCAGACCCAAAAATCACGTTTTGGAATGCTATAGACACCTCGAGAGACCTGGTTTTAAAAAGTGAAATCGCCGGTCAATTACGATTCGGTAATGCAATTCCCTTTTATCAATCGGCACAATTAGGAGGTGATTCCGGATTGCGAAGTTATCGCTTAGATCGGTTTACAGGAGATCAGGCGTTGCGCGGTTCGGCAGATTTACTCTACAAAATTAAACCTTTAAAAACGGCTATTTTCCCTATTCAATCCAGCGTATTTGTAGGTTATGATTTGGGACGCGTTTGGTTCAATCAGGAAGCATCAGAGGTTTGGCACGACAGCTACGGTGGCGGAATTAATTTGAATATGGGCGGTTTTTTCAATAGTAGTTTTGGTTATTTTACAGGGAGTGAAGGTGGCAGGTTGCAATTCAGTATTCGTTTTGGAAATTGAGAGTTCTTCCCTAGCTTTTTAGGAATGTAACCCTAGTTACCCAGTGAGTGGACAAGCTACCCTATCTTTGTACAAGAAATTAACAATACGTATCATGAAAATAGAACAAATTTATACCGGTTGTTTAGCTCAGGGAGCTTATTATATAGAAAGTAAAGGTGAAGTTGCGATCGTAGATCCGCTGCGAGAAGTGAAGCCTTATATGGAAAAAGCTGAAGCTGCTCAAGCCAAAATCAAGTATATTTTTGAAACGCATTTTCACGCCGACTTTGTAAGTGGCCACGTGACTCTTGCCAAAGAGACCGGTGCCCAAATTATTTATGGCCCTAAGGCAAACCCTTCTTTTGAGGCAGTTATCGCAGAAGATAACCAAGAGTTTAAATTGGGAGACGTTACCATAAAAGTGCTGCATACCCCAGGTCACACAATGGAAAGTACGACCTATCTTCTCATTGATGAAAATGGAAAAGATCACGCTATCTTTAGCGGAGACACCTTGTTTTTAGGTGATGTAGGACGTCCTGATCTGGCACAAAAATCTAAAGAATTGACACAAGAAGATCTTGCCGGCTTCCTATTTGATAGTTTACGCAATAAAATTATGCCCCTTTCTGACGATGTCATTGTTTATCCGGCTCACGGTGCAGGTTCGGCTTGTGGTAAGAATATGAGTAAAGAAACGGTAGACACGTTAGGCAATCAAAAGAAAACCAATTATGCACTGCGCGCCGATATGAGTAAAGAAGAATTTATTGCCGAAGTGACCGATGGATTACTTCCGCCTCCTTCTTATTTTCCGCTCAATGTAAAAATGAATAAAGAGGGTTACGATCATATTGACGAAGTTTTAGAGCGCGGTACACAGCAATTATCACCAGATGCTTTTGAAGCTGCTGCTAACGAAACAGGAGCAGTGATCTTAGACGTGCGTAAAGCAGCTGATTTTGCTAAAGGACATATTCCCCGATCTATATTTATTGGTATAGACGGAAGTTTTGCTCCTTGGGTAGGTGCGCTTATAGCAGATACTGAACAACCTATTCTTCTAGTCGCTGATGAAGGTCGTGAAGAAGAAACGATCACACGATTATCTCGTGTAGGTTTTGATCAAACCTTGGGTTATCTAAAAGGTGGCTTTGCTGCTTGGGAAGCTTCCGGTAAAGAGACGGATTCAGTCAAATCTGTACCCGCAAGTGAACTAGAACAAGTCGCACAAACTGACAAAAATACTGCTATTTTTGATGTGCGTAAACCCGGTGAGTTTGAGTCAGAACACCTTGAAGCAGCGCAAAGTACGCCGCTTGATTATATCAACAAACATCTTAGCGAATTTCCTTCAGATCAAGAATTTTATGTACACTGCGCAGGAGGCTATCGCAGTATGATTGCAGCGAGCATTTTAAAAAGTCGTGGTATTCATAATTTGGTTGATGTTCAGGGCGGTTATAAAGCCATCAAGGAAACAAGTTTACCTAAAACAAACTACGTTTGCCCTTCAACCTTAAAATAAGAACTATGAGAACGATCGTTTATCTATGTATGTGTTTAATGAGCTTTGGTGTATTTGCGCAAGAAAGCGAACATGTGATTCTAAGCAAAGAACTGTTTGAGGCAAGTATTCATTCGGATACCGAAAGTTTGAAAAGAAACATTCAATTGATAGACGTGCGAAGACCTGAAGAGTTTGAAGCCGGGAAGATCGAAGGTGCCACTAACATTAATGTTTTAGAAGAAGAAAGTTTTAAAGAACAGATCAAAAACCTTGACAAAGCACAGCCGGTTTATATTTATTGCCGTTCAGGAAGACGTAGCGCAAAAGCTGCACAGCTTATGCTTGATGCCGGCTTCAGCAAAATATTTGATCTGGAAGGAGGCTATTTAAACTGGACTGGAGAAAGTCAAAATATCGAAAAGAATTAACTCCGTTTAAAATGCTACGATCTAAGATAAAGGCTCAATGATATTGAGCCTTTATCTATTATAAGCCTCACGCGATTGTTCTATGGCTTCAAAATTAGTGTCTGCCCACTGCACTAAGCTTTTAATATGTGGCATCAAGCTAGCACCACGTGCACTCAGCATATACTCCACTCGAGGTGGAATTTCCTGATACTGTTTTCTGATGATTAATCCGTCTGCTTCTAACGACTTAAGGGTTACAGCCAGCATTTTTTGCGAAATGGTCTCAATCGCTTTATGCAATTCATTAAAACGCAAGACCTCTACCTCCTCAAGAAGTAATAACACTAAGGTTGACCACTTATCACCAAAACGGTCCAACACATTGCGCACAGGACAATTTTGAGCATCTGCATATTTTTTTAAAGAATTTTCCCTCATAATTAATTGATTTTCAATAAAACTAACTTCAACGTAAGTAAACTACATTTATGTAAGTTCTTTTAGCTTCCAAATATAGTGTTTACCTTTACTTACCAAAAGTAAGGTAATAACTATAATTAATAAAATCATGAGTAAATATTTAATCACAGGTGCTACCGGAGGTTTAGGAAGTAGCGCCGTCGCCCATTTATCTAAAGATGTTGATGCATCAGAAATTTCTGTACTTGTACGAGATGCAAGTAGTGATAAAGCTAAGGCTTACGAAGCTAAAGGCTATGAACTGCGTGTTGCAGATTATGACAACAGTGAAAAACTAGAAGCTGCTTTTAAAGATATCGAGGTTTTATATTTCGTTTCTGCCAGTGATATTCCTTCACGTGAGCCACAGCATAAAAATGTTGTTACTGCAGCAAAAAATGCAGGTGTAAAACACGTAGTTTACACCAGTGCAGGTCGCAAAGATGAAAGTCAGGATTCTCCTGTAGCTGCAGTTATGGATGCACATATCAAAACTGAAAAATGGCTTCAGGAATCAGGAATGGCGTACACTATTCTAAGACATAACTTGTATGCAGAAGTTGTTCCTATGTTTCTAGGCGAAAAAGAAACGCTGTTGAACAGCAAGACAGTCTTCTTACCTACCGGAGAAGGAAAAACGGCTTTTGCTTCACGCGACGAGTTGGCTGAAGCTGGAGCAACAGTATTGAAAAACCACCAAGCGCACGAGAACAAAATCTACACACTTGATGGTTTAGAAGCTGTTGCTTTTACTAAAATCGCTTCTATTTTGACCGAAGTAACCGGTGAAGAAATAAGTTATGTCTCTCCAGATGTTGATACATTTAAAACAACAATGGCTTCTTACGGGGTTCCTGAAGGTGCTATTGGGATGATGATTTCCTTTTCTCTGGGAATCGCTCAGGGCGAATTCAACTCTGAAGAAACTGATCTGGAAAAATTACTGGGTAGAAAACCTCAGGATTTAAAAAGCTTCCTTGAAAAGGTTTATGGCTAGTATTTAAACTAAGCTAACTTCCAAAGCCAGTAAAAAAAAGAGCTGCCACATACGTGACAGCTCTTTTTTACTTTATAGAACTAGCATTTATCGCTTTTTAATTTCAGGGCCGTCTTCTTTACCTACAATGATCAGACTGGTAGTATCTAAGAAAAGTCCGGTTTCTACAATTCCCGGAACTTTTAAAAGTTTAATTTCTAAAGCCTTTAAATCGTCAACCTCAAAAATATCAACATCTACAATATTGTTATTTTCGTCAGTACGATATGGGTCATTGCCTTTCATACGCTGAACAGGCTTTAAACCTTCTTCCTCTAAAAAGGTAATGATTTGCTTTGTCGCAAACGGAATCACTTCCAAAGGAAGCTTAAAAGCGCCTAGCTTTTCAACATCCTTACTGCTATCTGCAATGATGATATTGAACTTGGTATTCCAAGCTAATATCTTTTCGCGAAGCAATGCTCCTCCTCCACCCTTAATCAATTGAAAATTGGCATCGAACTCATCTGCACCGTCAATAGTAACGTCAATTTTTTCGATCTCATCAAGCGCAACAATTTTTATCCCGAGTTCTTTGGCAAGCTTTTCGGTAGCATCAGATGAGGGTACACAGGTAAGGTTCATTCCTTTGGCAACAAGTGCTCCCACTGCTTCTATCATATGTTTTGCAGTTGAGCCTGTACCCAATCCTACAACCATATTGTCTTCAATATATTTTACGGCTTCTAGCGCAGCTTGTTTTTTTTCCTGATCAGCAGTCATTGTGTTGCTTATGATTATTTGAGTCTAAAATTAAGTTTATTTTTTCAGCAAGCGCTCATAATCTTCAGGAGTATCAATATCTTGAAGAAGATCTTCGGCATTTAAAGCGATTACCGACCGATCTGAATTCAGTAAAGCCTTTGCTCCTTGATCACCGCTAAGTTTTTCTAAAGCATCAAAATAGGACTCTGGGAAAATCGCAGGAACACCCTTTTTATTTTTATAACCCGATGCGACACACGTTTCAGGTTGCTCTTTTGCTTTATCTATAAGTTTATTCAAATATGCAGCAGTTATCAAGGGTTGATCTCCCAACATTATCAAAATTTGATTGTATTTTTTTGATCGTAGCGCTTTGACTCCGGCGGCTATGCTAGCCCCTAAGCCTTCCTCCCAAGCTTCATTTATAATAAAGGAAACTTCTTGTTTAATTTCAGCCTTAATGGCCTCTTCTTGAGCTCCTAGAACACAATAAACGTGTTGCGCTTGAGTTTGTTTTGCCTGAGTAATGGCGTGTCCTAAAAGCGTGGTCTCCAGATAGGGCAGGTTTTGTTTGATCCTTCCCATACGAGATGCTTCACCTGCTGCAAGAATTAAAATCGCTGTTGTTTTCAATTTGATATTTTGTAGACGTCTAAAGTATGAAACTGTGCTATGGAGCACAAGCGTGAACTAAAGAATCTCTTTTTACGAGAAGCATTCCGGAAGAATAAATAACTTGCAGAACAAAACTAAAAACAATGACACTCGTTTTTGCGACACATAATGCAAACAAGCTCAAAGAAATCCAGGCGCTCATGCCTGAAAACATTCAGCTAAAAAGTTTAACCGATATTGGTTGCACTGAAGAAATTATAGAAGATGCGCCTACTATTGAAGGCAATGCACTTATAAAAGCCCGTTATGTCAAAACATATTATGGTTATGATTGTTTTGCAGATGACACAGGGCTTGAGGTTGAAGCTTTAGATGGTGCTCCCGGAGTGTACAGCGCGCGTTATGCGGGTCCACAAAAAAGCGCTGAAGATAATATCGATAAGCTTCTCGCTGCTTTAGAAGGCAAAAAGGATCGTAAGGCGCATTTTAAAACGGTTATCGCACTTATTCTGAATGGTGAAGAACAATGCTTTGAAGGGATTTGTAAAGGTGAAATTATACAACAACGAACCGGAACCAGTGGTTTTGGCTACGACCCTGTTTTTAAGCCCGAAGGATACCAACTTACCTTTGCTCAAATGCCACTAGCCGAAAAAAATAAGATCGGACACCGAGGAAAAGCTACCCAACTCTTACTCAATTTTTTAAAAAAATAGCTTCAGCTCGCGCTTTACTCAGAATCAAGCAGTTAAGACTTCTTAAAATCAAGCCAAAACGATATGCTATTTTTTTGATTTACAATTATTTAAATCAATTTAGTCAATCTCTGATTCTTACGTCAATTAACTGTATCTTTGCGCCCTCTTAAATCGACGATGATTTAAGATAATTTTTTTATATGAGTACATTTAAAGCGTTAGGACTTAATGATGCCATCTTGCAAGCTGTAACCGATATGGGTTTTACAGCTCCTTCAGAAGTGCAAGAAAAAGCCATCCCGGTCCTACTAAGAGAGGAGACCGATGTCGTGGCCCTCGCACAAACAGGAACGGGTAAGACGGCCGCATTTGGTTTTCCGCTTATTCAAAGAATTGATGTAAACAATCGCAATACACAAGGCTTGATCCTCTCGCCTACCCGCGAACTTTGTTTACAGATCACAAACGAACTAAAAAACTACTCAAGCCACGTAAAAGGCTTGAACACAGTTGCCGTTTACGGTGGTGCAAACATTCAAGAGCAGGCGCGCCAGATAAGTCGCGGTGCTCAGATTATTGTTGCGACTCCGGGACGTATGCAGGATATGATGCGACGCAATATGGTTGATATTACCGGTATTGACTATTGCATACTTGATGAAGCAGATGAGATGCTCAATATGGGCTTTTATGAAGACATCACCACCATACTAGCAGACACTCCAAAAGACAAAAAAACCTGGTTATTTTCTGCTACAATGCCCAAAGAGGTGGCTCGCATTGCCAAGCAGTTTATGAAGTCTCCTATCGAAATTACCGTAGGAACAAAAAATATGGGTGCTGAGAATGTTTCGCACGAGTATTATATGGTTAATGCACGTGACCGTTATCAGGCGCTTAAGCGTCTTGCTGATGCGAATCCAGAGATCTTTTCAGTGATCTTTTGCCGAACTAAGAGAGATACGCAAAAAGTAGCTGAAAACCTCATTGAAGACGGTTACAATGCTTCGGCGCTTCACGGGGATCTTAGTCAGAATCAACGGGATCTGGTAATGAAGAGTTTCCGTAATCGTCAAATTCAAATGCTGGTTGCTACAGATGTTGCCGCACGTGGAATTGACGTAGACGATGTAACTCACGTGATCAACTATCAGTTGCCAGACGAGATCGAAACCTACACCCACCGTAGTGGTCGTACAGGACGTGCGGGTAAAACCGGAATTTCGATGGTTATCGTTTCAAAAAGCGAGTTGCGTAAGATCAGAACTTTAGAAAAAATCATCAATAAAAAATTTACGCAGAAAGAAATTCCGTCAGGGATGGAGATTTGTGAAGTACAGTTGATGCACCTGGCAAATGATATTCGCAACACGAAGATCAATGAAGAGATCAATCCGTATTTATACAGCATTAATGAGGTGTTAGAAGGATTGAGCCGCGAAGAAGTAATCAAGAAAGTGTTTTCAGTAGAATTTACCCGTTTCTTTAACTACTATCAGAAAGCAAAAGATCTTAATGTGGCTGTTAAGGCAGATCTTAAAGAAGAATCTGGTGAGTCTACCAGATTCTTCATTAATGTAGGTGGCAAAGACGGTTTTGACTGGATGAGCCTGAAAGACTTTTTAAAGGAAACTACCGGTCTTGGTGATGGAATTTACAAAGTTGACTGTAAAGATTCTTTTTCGTTCTTTAATACCGATACGGAACACAAGGACACTATTCTTGCTTTATTTGAAGATTTTAAACTTCAAGGACGTCAAATTCACGTAGAAGTCACTAAAGACACCCGTGGCGGTGGCGGCGGTGGAAAACGCAAAAAAGGAGGAAAAGGCCGTGGCCGTAGAAATGATTCTGGTTTTAATGGAAACCAACGCGGAAGAAATTCTAAAGGCAGCGGGGAGCGACGCGGAAAAAGCAAACCGAACAAAAAAGAAAATAAAAGTCCGTTTTCTGGCAAACGCCGAAGAAGAGACCGATAATTTTTCAAAAAAGGAGACGGATTTGTCACGTTTGGTATGATTTTTCCGTCTCTTTTTCTAAATTGGCATCCTCTATGAAAAAGCTTGTATTTCTCCTGCTACTTATGGTAGCTCCTTTTTATCTTTCAGCTCAAGAATCAGAAACCGCTTCTGCATCTCAAGAAGATGAAAATTACATAGAAGGTACCGTTCTTAATTCGTCTACAAACGAGCCACTTGATGGTGTAAACATCATTAACCTCAACACGGTTAAAGGAACCATCTCAAAACCTGACGGAACATTTAGGTTAAGAGCTTCTTCTAACGACACGCTTTATTTTTCCTTTTTAGGATTTAAAAGTTTACAAATACGTGTGACCAATGACTGGAAACGCTTTGGAGACGTAAAAGTAAAAATGACTGAAACAGGAATTGCCCTTGAAGAAGTTGTCGTTAAGGATGTGGAGCTTACAGGATACCTTGAGATCGACGCAAAGAATGTCCCGGTTTACAAGAACGTTCGGTATAGTATTTCTGGCTTAGAAAGCGCGTATGAAGGTGGCAATTCGCAACCCGGAGCCTTCAATAAGGTCCTGAGTGCTATTTTTAATCCGGCAGATTTTCTCAACAAGGTTTTTTCTAATAAAGGTTCGCAGATGCGGAAACTGCGTCAGATGAAAGAAGATGACAATATTAGAGATCTTCTGGTTACCAAATTTGACCGTGAAACTTTATCAGCTTTACTGCAAATTCCAAGAGAAGATATCGAGACGATTTTGAGCAGATGTGATTACTCTGAAAGTTTTGTAAAAACGGCTAACGATCTACAGATTCTTGATGCGCTTAGCAGTTGTTACGAAGAATACCGCGTACTTAATCGAGATAAAGGTTAAAAAGTTTTCAGCTACTTTAAACTGTGTAATGCAATTCTATTTCTTTCAGTATCCAGAAAAACTCAGTTAAAACAATATACTATTTTTTTAGCCTGATTTTCTGAATGACCGAAATCAACGAAGTAAACGCCCAGACACCTTCTAAAATAATAAAGGGCCAATACTCCAGTAAAATACTCGCACTGCACGCCATTGAAGCACCAATTGTATTTAATAATAAAAAGAACCAATCGCTGGTCGTTACTTTTTTAGCCAGATTGAGTACATAAGCCAATAGTATTTGAAATACGCCTAGTGCTCCCAGCCAGTCTACTAAAGTCATAACGTAGTTTTAAATTGTGCTACTAAAGCGTCATAATCCTTTAAATTACGCTTGAGCCAAAGCGTTTTGATTTCTTCAATATCTTTTGGTTTTAATTTCCAGTCTAAACTGGAATTGCGCAAACGTTGGGTTAATTCCTGAAGTAAAATTGCAGCACATACCGAAATATTCAAGCTTTGTGTAAAGCCAAAGGTTGGGATGTAGATATATTCATCAGCCGCCTCGATCACCGTCTCTGTGAGACCATCTTTTTCACTTCCGAAGAAAAGTGCTGTAGGCTTATCTAGTTTGAAATCTTCGAGTTTGTGCGCCGTATGATGCGGAGTGGTTGCCACGATCTGATACCCTTCTGACTTCAGCTTTGCCAACGCATTTTTTGTAGAGTCATAGCGTTTAACTGAAGTCCATTTCTGCGCGCCCATAGCGATCTCTCGGTCGATACGTTTTCCTTTGAGCTCTTCGATCACATGAATATCCTGAACCCCAAACGCATCACAACTGCGCATTACTGCGCTCGTATTGTGCAAATGCCCCACATCTTCGATTGCGACCGTTAAAAAACGCGTTCGCTCATCAAGAACCTGCTTAAATAAGTCTTGCCTGCGTCGCGTCAAGAAAGTTTCGAGATACTCAATTAATTCTTTTTTCATAACTGCCGAAAATAAAAAAACCCGACCAATAAATGGCCGGGTTTGTATTTAAGAATTATAAATGCTTATTCAACATTTGAACCTACGTTACCTTGAGCAACAATAGTTCCCAGATCATCTGCACTTAAGTGTACATTGATGTATCCATCAATCGCGATCATTTCATCGTAAGTGATCGCATCACCACCATTTGCAGTACCGTCTTCAGCATTAAATGCAGACACGTTAGTCTGACTCATTCCTGAAGTTCCATCTACTGTGGCTAAGGTGATTAAAATAGCTCCAGGCGCATCAGCTACAGCTCCTGCGTGAATGTGTGCAGGATGCATACCACCTGCCGGAGTACCATCAATATCAAGGGTTACTAAAGTTTCACCACTTAAACGCTCTGCAAAAGTAGCTGTACCGCTAATTCCAGGCACATCTTTCGTATCAAGATCATAAGTCATACTCTCACCGGTAAGTTCGTTTTGACCTATGTCTCCTTGAGCAACTAAAGTTGCCAAATCATCTGCACTTAAATGGAAGTTGATATAACCATCAAAGTCTAATAGGCCTTCATAACCAATTTCGGTTCCGTCATTTAAAGCTTCAATATGCGTAACACTCATTCCGGTTGTCCCGTCAAGCGTTGTTAAGGTCTTAGCAATTCCTCCGGTTTCTGCAGCAGAGTTGTTATGAATATGTCCTGGGTGCATTCCGCCATCAGGAGTCCCATCTAACATTACAGTTACTAAGGCTGCACCACTTTTACGCTCTGCAAAGGTTGCAGTACCACTAATTCCAGGCACATCTTTGGTTACTAAATCATATTCTTTAGATTCTCCGGTCAATTCGTTTTCACCAATATCACCTTGAGCCACTAAAGTTGCCAGATCATCTCCACTCAAATGGAAATTGATATAACCATCAAAGTCTAATAATCCTGCATATCCTATTTCAGTCCCATCATTCAATGCTTCGATATGTGTAACACTCATTCCGGTTGTTCCGTCAAGTGTTGTTAGAGTCTTAGCAATTCCTCCGGTTTCTGCAGCAGAATTGTTATGAATATGTCCAGGGTGCATTCCACCGTCAGGAGTTCCGTCAAGCATTACAGTTACTAATGCTGCACCACTTTTACGCTCTGCAAAGGTTGCAGTACCACTAATTCCTGGTACATCTTTAGTTACTAATTCGTAGTCTTTAGTTTCACCGGTCAATTCGTTTTCACCAATATCCCCTTGAGCAACTAAGGTTGCTAAATCATCTGCACTTAAATGGAAGTTGATATAACCATCAAAGTCTAATAATCCTGCATACCCAATTTCAGTCCCATCATTTAAAGCTTCAATGTGTGTTACACTCATTCCGGTAGTTCTATCAAGTGTTGTTAAGGTCTTAGCAATACCTCCGGTTTCTGCTGCAGAATTGTTATGAATATGTCCCGGGTGCATTCCGCCGTCAGGAGTTCCGTCAAGCATTACAGTTACTAACGCTGCACCACTTTTACGCTCTGCAAAAGTTGCTGTACCGCTTATACCCTCTACGTCTTTAGTTACTAATTCGTAATCTTTAGTTTCTCCGGTTAATTCGTTTTCACCAATATCACCTTGAGCAACAAGCGTTGCCAAATCGTCTGCACTTAAATGGAAATTGATATAACCGTCGAAATCTAAAATTCCGGCATATCCTATTTGAGTACCATCATTTAATGCGCTTATGTTGGTTTTACTCATACCTGTCGTCCCATCAAGAGTCGTTAAGGTAAGTGCAATACCACCGGTTTCTGCAGCAGAATTGTTATGAATATGTCCCGGATGCATTCCGCCGTCAGGAGTTCCATCAAGCATTACTTCTAGTAAAGCTTCACCATTTACACGCTCAGAAAACGTAGCTGTACCGCTGATTCCATCAACATCTTTGGTTACCAAATCATAAGACTTAGTAGTTCCTGTAAGATCGTTTTGACCAATATCACCTTGAGCAAGCAGTGTACCTAAATCGTCAGCGCTTGCATGTACATTAATGTATCCATCAAAATTTAGAAGGTCATCGTAAGATACCGGCGTACCGTCATTAGTTTGAGTAATGTTAGTTAAGCTTCTTCTTGAAGCACCATCTACAGGTTCTAAATCGATTGCGATATCACCACCTTCTGCTGCTGTGTTTAGGTGAATATGCGCAGGATGTGAACCTTGAGTTGTTGAAGATAGAAGGATACTCACATCTGTAGAACCATCTGTTTTTTCATTAAATGTAACCGTTCCACTAACATCGGGATTAGAAACCGCACTTAAATCATAGGTCATTGTGTTCCCCGTTGATTCCCCGGGAATAACTTCTAGGCTGTCGTCGTCATTACTACAAGAAGCAGCAATAAACAGCGATAAAGCCAAAAAATAAAACTTTTTCATAAACTGATTTTTTTGAATATTTATTAATTATTTCTGTTTGGAATTTATTAAATCATAAACCCAAGCACTAATAATTACGAATAGTTTAACCTTTTGGTTTTCCCAGATGTTAATTATTTTTGACTAAAATTTTATTGTGAAGCATATTGTAGTACTTACGGGCGCCGGAATCAGCGCAGAGAGCGGACTCAAAACGTTTAGGGATGCTAATGGTTTATGGGAAGGTCACGATGTTATGGAAGTTGCCAGCCCAGAAGGTTGGAATAAAAACAGAGCTTTAGTTCTTGATTTTTATAGTCAGCGTAGAAAGCAACTCAAAGAAGTATCCCCTAACCCTGCACACGAAGCATTGGTTAAACTTGAGGAGCAATTTAAAGTAGATATTATTACGCAAAATGTTGATGACCTGCACGAGCGCGCCGGAAGTTCCTCTGTGATTCATTTACACGGTGAACTGTTAAAAGCACGTAGTACGGTTGATGAAAACCTTGTTCTCGACTGGAAAGAAGATATTAATGAAGGAGATCTTTGTGCAAAAAATAGTCAGTTGCGACCACATATTGTTTGGTTTGGGGAGATGGTTCCACTTCTGGATACCGCGGCGGCACTCACTGCTAAAGCCGATTACATCTTAATTGTAGGAACATCTATGCAAGTATATCCCGCGGCAGGATTAATTAATTATGCTAAACCGGATGCTGAAGTATTTTTTATAGATCCTAAACCCAACATTCGTTCACAAGCCAACTTAAAAGTCTATGCCGAAAAAGCTTCTACAGGCGTCCCTACTGTGGTAGCGCAGCTCCTGAATAATTGATGCGTGCAGTTTTTGCCCAATTGATCAAGGCTTCGGTTTGTGCTGCATCAAGTTTTGCTTCGGTATGAATTAACGTATAGGATTCTAACGGCATACTTTTACGCTCAATCTCTTCAATGAGTTCGTCTAACTTATGATCCTTTCGCTTTACGGAATATTGCTCCCATTCTGAAAAATTGAGATGTCTTTTTCCGTCTTTGATATGATCTTCAAGATAAAAACTCACAGGTGCCAAATTAGAATACCAAGGATAAGTCGTTTGATTACTGTGGCAATCGTAGCACGCACTTTTTAAAATTGCAGCCACCTCTTCGGTAGGTTTTGTTTCCTGTAAAAAAGGCGCTAGGGATTCATAACCTTCTTCGTTTTTATCTACAGGTATAAACTGAATTACAACAAGCGCAACTAAGGCAAGCATTAAAAAGCGTTTTATCCAAATCATATTGTTATTTTTATTCTGTTGAAATTAATCATTTAAATAATGACCAAAGCGCAATGGGCAGATAAAGTTGCTTTGATTTCCGCACGATTGGAAGAACGTAAAGCCTTAGGAAACGAAATACTCAAAAATCCTGAGTGTGTTTCCTATTCCCTAGAACTTATAAAACAACAAGATTCACTTCTCGCTACAAATGCTGCATACGGCTTAGACATCGCTTTGCGGAAGCGCATAGAACTGCTTCAACCTGATCTTAAATTATTTCTTGAAGTGCTAGAACTGAATAAAATTGAAACTGTTTCAAGAATATTGGCCAAGATTTGTGAATTGCTTACCGCAGCTTCTATAAAAAAGAAAACGATCGTATTAAACGCTAGCGAGCAACAACAAATTATAGCCCGGTGTTTTGACTGGCTTATAACCGATGAAAAGGTTGCCGTCAAAGTTTTTGCAATGCAAAGCATTTATAATTTAAAAGATACCAAGCCCTGGATACAAGACGAACTTAAGGCGCAATTAACGCTTCAATACGATTCCAGTACCGCTGCATTTAAATCCCGTGCATCAAAACTATTGGCTGACTTATAAGTGAGTCTCATTCAATTACATTCTTATACTTTCTCGTTTGTTACTAGCATTGTGCTGTGTATATTTGCGCTTTTAACCAAAAAGCAATTATGTCTTTATCTTTAGAAGCCGTATCACCTATAGACGGTAGATATGCCAGTAAAACCGAAGCGCTCTCAGCATACTTTTCTGAAAAAGCGCTTATAAAGTACCGCATAAAAGTTGAAATCGAATATTTTATCGCGCTTTGCGAAATTCCTTTACCACAATTGAGCGAATTTCCCAAAGAGACTTACCCAAACCTTCGTGCGATCTATGAAGATTTTACTACCGAAGATGCGCTCAAAGTAAAAGAAATTGAAGGCGTTACCAACCACGATGTAAAAGCGGTTGAATACTTTATAAAAGAAAAGTTTGATGCTTTAGGTCTTACCGAATCTAAAGAGTTTATCCACTTTGGTCTCACCTCACAAGATATCAATAACACAGCGATTCCTTTAAGTTTAAAAGATGCGACCAATCACGTTTATCTTCCACAACTTTTGGAGGTTGTAGATCATCTTAAACAACTGGCCGATGAATGGGAGAGCATCTCAATGCTTGCGCGTACGCACGGTCAACCCGCTTCTCCTACCCGTCTGGGAAAAGAAATCGAAGTTTTTATTGTGCGCCTTGAGGAGCAGATCAAGCTTTTAAAAGCTGTACCAAGCGCAGCAAAGTTTGGTGGCGCGACTGGTAATTACAATGCGCATCACGTGGCGTATCCTGAAATCGACTGGAAAGCCTTTGGTAATACATTTGTAAACGGGACTTTGAAATTACACCACTCCTTCCCTACCACACAGATCGAGCATTATGATCACATGGCTGCATTATTTGATAATGTGAAGCGCATCAATACCATTCTTATCGACTTGAATCGTGATTTCTGGCAATATATTTCTATGGAATATTTTAAGCAGAAGATCAAGAAAGGAGAAGTTGGTTCTTCGGCGATGCCGCATAAAGTGAATCCTATTGATTTTGAAAATAGCGAAGGAAACTTAGGAATCGCCAATGCGATCTTAGAACATCTTTCGGCAAAATTGCCTATTTCAAGATTACAACGAGATCTGACAGATAGTACGGTTTTAAGAAATATAGGCGTGCCTTACGGGCATACTTTGATAGGTTTACAAAGCACCTTAAAAGGCTTGAATAAATTATTGCTTAACGAAAGTAAGTTTGCTGAAGATCTTGAAGATAACTGGGCGGTGGTTGCTGAAGCGATTCAGACCATTTTACGTAGAGAAGGTTACGCAAATCCGTATGAGGCTCTAAAAGGACTTACACGTACCAATGAGGCGATTACCCAGAATTCTATGCACGCTTTTATAGAAACTTTAGAGGTGAGTACCGCGATTAAAGACGAATTAAAAGCGATTACTCCGGCTAATTATACCGGTATTTAATGCAGTATAAATTTTCGCTAAATCTGCTTCTGGTTGTACTGCTTTACGCAGGAATACTCATCGCAGGACTCACCAGAATACTGACAAAAACACCGGTGCTTATAGTTTTAGCGCTTATTTTTCTGATTTTGATCATCAACTTAATAAAAACGAGACGCAAATAAGCTGCGTCTCGTTTTCATTTAGATCAAATCGTATACTTGATTGGCGATCTCTAACTCTTCATTTGTGGGGATTACCAGAACTTTCACTTTAGATGCTTCAGCCTGAATTTCGCGTAAATCTTTAGAACGCTGGCCATTTAAACTTTCATCTAAAGCAATTCCTAAATAATTGATATCCTTACAGGCTTTGCTGCGTATCGTACTACTATTCTCTCCTATTCCGGCGGTGAATACTATAGCATCCAGACCATTTAAAGCAGCCGCATACGCACCGATGTATTTTTTGATTCGATACGCGTTCATATCTAAAGCAAGCGCACAAGTACGATCTCCAGAAGCTGCTGCAGCCTCAATATCACGCAAATCGCTATGGCCTGTAAGACCTAGCATTCCACTTTTTTTGTTAAGCAAATCGCTGACTTCTTTGACAGAATAGCCTAAATGCTCTTGCATAAAAAACACTACACTTTGATCAATATCTCCGGCCCGCGTACCCATTATGAGTCCGTTTGCTGGACCAAAACCTAACGAGGTATCAATCGCTTTACCGTCTTTAATCGCCGTCATACTGCAACCATTTCCTAAGTGAATGGTTATAATTTTAGCATAAGGATCATCAAGATGATTCAGCGCCTTTTTGCTTACATACTTGTGACTGGTACCGTGAAAACCATAAGCTCTAATTCTGGATTCTTCCATTAAATGCTGCGGAATCGCATATTGATACGCTTTCTGCGGAACACTCTCAAAAAATGCGGTGTCAAACACACAAACCTGTGGTGTATCTTCAAAGAGTTTTTCGGCAACTTCGATTCCCGTTAAGTTAGCAGGATTATGCAACGGAGCCAGCGAAAACAATCGTTTGATATTTGCTTTTACCTCATCATTAACTTTGATGGTTTTGGTAAATTGTTTCCCACCGTGTACCACACGATGTCCAACGGCATCCACTTCGGCAGCATTCTTAATCACACCGATCTCAGCACTCATAAGAAGGTTTGCTACTTTTTGCAAACCTTCAGCATGATCTTTAAAATCAACCTTTTCTGAAAAATCAGCCGTTTCTGTTTTATAGGAAATACTTCCGTTTTCGATCCCGATTCGTTCTACTACTCCACTGGCCAAAACGCGCGTTTCGGGCATTTGAATAAGTTGAAATTTAATCGAAGAGCTTCCGGAGTTTATTACGAGTATATTCATTTAAAATCTTCTAATTAAAACCTTGTGCTTGTATCGCCGTGATGATTACTGTGTTAAAAACATCTTCGGTAGTACAACCGCGACTCAAATCATTTACCGGCTTGTTTAAGCCTTGTAGCATAGGACCAATGGCCAGAGCGCCGGTTTCACGCTGTACCGCTTTATAGGTATTATTTCCTGTATTCAAATCTGGAAAGATCAAAACACTCGCCTGACCGGCAACTTCAGAATCGGGTAATTTGCTTTTTCCTACTGCAGCGTCTACCGCAGCATCATATTGAATAGGACCTTCAATTTTAAGGTCTGGACGTTCTTTTTTGACAATTTCGGTCGCTTCACGTACACGATCGACATCTGCACCTTTTCCTGAAGTTCCTGAGGAATAGGAAAGCATTGCGATCTTAGGCTCAATGCCAAAGGCCAAACTACTTTCTGCGGAAGAAATCGCGATTTCTGCCAGTTCTGTAGCTGAAGGATTTGGGTTGATCGCACAATCTCCAAATACTGAAACACGATCTTCAAGACACATAAAAAATACCGAAGACACCACTGAAACACCGGGCTTTGTTTTAATAAACTGAAGCGCCGGTCTAATCGTATGCTGCGTCGTATGCGCCGCACCACTTACCATGCCGTCTGCGTGGCCTTTGTAGATCATCATCGTGCCATAGTATGAAACATCGGCCATCCAATCGCGGGCAATGTCACGATTTACATTTTTATGCTTACGCAGTTCATAAAAAGTTTCTACATAATCATCAAAATGCTCAGACTGCACGGGGTTGATCACCGAGATTTTATCTAAATCTAAGGCAAGCCCCAGTTGCACAGCTTTTTCTTTCACTTTCTCCACTTCGCCCAGCAAGGTAATTTGAACAATATCTAATTCTACGAGCTGAATCGCAGCGGTCAATATGCGTTCGTCTGTCCCTTCGGGCATAACGATATGCTTTTTAGCCGTACGTGCGCGCTTCATCAAACCATACTGAAACATTCTTGGCGTAATTCCTTTAGGTTTTAAATTGATCAGGCGCTCAATAAGTTTATCAAAAGAAACCTCTTTAGAAAAAACTGTAAGTGAAGTTTCGATCTTAGGTTTGCTGCTTGCGTAAATTTGAGATTTGATGTTCCCTACTCTATTCGTCACCGAAAAAGTTCCGTCGTTTACTGAAACAATTGGCACGATTTGAGAAAGTCCCTGTATTAATTGTAAAATTGGTTCTTCAGGCTTTAACCCTCCGGTTAATATAATCCCGGAAATACGCGGGTAATTGGTTGAAATATTCGCCTGAAGCGCTCCAAGAATTATATCAGCTCGATCTCCCGGAGTAATTACCAGACTATCTTGTTTTAAATGCGTCAAATAATTACGCAGCTGCATAGCACCAACTCCAAAATTCCCGGTTTGATTGTCTAGAAATTCGGCACCAAATAAGACTTCGCCATCTAACTCTTCTACAATCTCTTTGATTGTAGGTCGCGCTAGCTTTTCGGTATAAGGAATTGCAAAAACTTCAACAGAATCAGGTAAGAAATTGCTCAGTCCGTTTTTAGCAACCATTAAATTTTCCTCTTGAACTTTATTGGCCACCACCGCCAAAACTGAAACATCTTTCTCTAAAAACGTAGTATATGCAATTTGCAAACTCCCTAGAAGTTCATCTTCGGTTTTATTTACACCACTTCCTACAAGAATTACCGGTAAGCCTAAATTTTTTGCTACCAGAACATTAGTGTCAAACTCAAAAACACTTCCTTCTCCTGTAAAATCTGATCCTTCTACCAGAACAAAGTCAAAACGGTCTTCTAGATTTTTATACTTGGTAATGATCGTATCGAGTATTTCACCAGACTTCCCTTTATTACGTTTTTTGATCAACTCGCTGCTGGTAAACGCATACGCATCTTCATAATCGAGTTTGATATCAAAAAAAGAAAGAACCGTACTTATATGATTGTCTTTACCGGTGTTTTTACTATCGTCAATAATGGGCCTGAAATACCCCACTTTGGCCGTCTTACCTAAAAGCGTGCGCATCAAACCAAGCGAAACAATAGATTTACCACTATTAGGCTCGAGCGTCGCGATATAAATTCCTTTATTCATAGCGTGTTAGATTGTTTAGGTAAAATTACAATTTAAGAACTAAAGTAATTACTGACTTATGTCATTGTTTAAACCTGTTCTAAATAAAAAAGGGAGTCTAAGAGACTCCCTTTTGTTTATATGCTAATGGAGAATGTTTTAATTGAAAACATCCATTATTCCTTCAAATTGCGCGGTGTTTAAAGCGGCACTGCTGGTATCCATAGTTTCGGCAAAACGTACCATATCTGCTACATTCATATCGTTACCCAAAACACGAGCAAGAACGAAACCTTTGCTGTTATCCTGAGCAAAAACAACAACCTCATCGATAGCGTCTTCATCACCTTTAATAAAAATGCGCATACGCTGCTCGGTGCTTCCTAACTTCATCAACTCGTCATAATTATCGCCTTTGAGAATAGCTTTTACCTTTCCGGTTTCACTGGTATAAAAAGCGGTGTCTTTTAACGAATAAGCTAACAAGTTGATTTTTTTAACCGACTCGATCACCTTTTTTTGCTCTGGAGATAAAGATTCACTTTTAGCACTGATCAAGCTGGTAGGCAAGTCAACCATAATAAAGTCTTCGTTCTCTTTACTGTCTATATAATATTCTTGCAATGACTGCTGATTGTTACAACTCATAAGAGTTGCAATCAAAAGCAGCATCAAACTGAATTTAAACGCTTTCATCTTAATTTACTTTTACATTTTTTAATTCATCGCTTCCATCAAAGTTGATGCTATTTGCGATCTTACCTATTTCTCTCAAGTCTATATTACCTGTGATCTTGATGAGTACGGTGTCGTCATCGTTATTTTCACCATCTATAAACATCAGGAACTCGCTTACAAAATCATCGCTTTTTCCCGGCTTGTAGTAAAAATTCACATTTTTACCTTCATCCTTTACACTCATAAGCTGCTCCAGTTTCTCACTAGCTTTGTAAGCGCTAAACTCACCTTTCATCGCCTTTGCTGCATTAGCACTTTTTGTTGAGAACACTTTTATATCTTCAAGGCTGTTCACCATATCGATATAATTTTTCATCTCAGGATCTTTAGAATCGAGATCCATCTTTCCTAGTAATTTGAACATCTTCTGATTAATAACCATTGCGGTTACATCTTTCATATCTTCAAATCTGTCAAAGCTCTTTTGAGCATAAGTGGTAAGGCTAAAGCCAACTAACATTAAGGTAACTACTAATTTATTCATCGTTTTTTGATTTAGATTATTTTTTAATTTGATTTGCGGTTTCTTCAAAAGTCTCTAGTTTTTCAAGTTGACCGGTACCTTTGTTTACAAAATTTCCCATCATAAACAGCGCTTGTTTTGTTTTTAAAGCAGCTACTTCTGGGTCTTTATAAGTACCAAGATCGTGTTCAGAACCTTGCTTTTGATTAAAGGTTAAAAAGAGTCCAACACATAGCAAAATGCTTGCTGCCACAGGCACCCAGCGCCAGGATCTTTTGGTTTCTGGCAATTCTATGTTTCGGTTAAAGCCTTGCTCTTTTGCCTGAGCAAATGCTCCAAACAGCGGAGCATACTCTGCGAGATGCCCGGCTACTTCATCACTAGTAAAGTAGTCTTGCAACTGTGCTTCTTGCTCTAAGGAAGTTGCTCCCTCAAAGTAAAGCTCAAGCAGCTTTTCGATTTTATTTAATTCCATAGTTGTGTTTTTTTAACAATTGTTCACGTATTGTTTTTCGAGCTCTAGACAGCGTAATACGTACCGCTGTTTCATTTAAATCTAATTCTTTTGCAATCTCACTGTTTGAATATTGCTCCACATCCCGCATATGTAAAACCAGTCGTTGTTGTTCGGGTAATTCCTTCATCAACTTAAACACCCAATTAACACTGTCATTATTCTCACTGGTCTTTACCGTATTGTAATGCTGATCTTCATAATTAGAATGTACTAATTGTAAGTTGTTGCTACTTTTTGCTTTTAACTTGTCATAACAATAATTCTTTGTCATCGTCACGGCAAAAGCTTCAATGCTGCGTAGCTTTTTAAATTTCTTACGATTAGACCACAGCTTGATCAAAATTTCCTGTGTAGCATCCTGTGCCTCATCATCAGAAACCAGCAGCCGCCTTGCCAGACGATACAGACGATCCTGAATTGGATTTACTTGAGCTAAAAATTCTTTTTGATTCATTCTTACTAGCGGTTAGTTACAAGGATGACGATTCAACATAAATTTTGTTACATTAAAAACAATAAATACAATAATACCCCTAAATTTAGAGTTGATTATTAATTTGCCACAATGAAAAGAATTACCCTTTCGCTTAGCCTTGTTATCTTAATCGTATTGAGTTCCTGCAGTAAAGACCGGGACGATGAGATACGACCGCTTTCTGAATTAGAGATCGAAAACTTCATCTACAGTGGGATGCAACTGTACTATTTGTATAAACCTGAAATTCCGGAATTGGCCAACACCTATTTTGATACCAATTCAGAATTGAATGATTTCTTGTCTGCATTTACCGGCCCTGAAGATTTATTTTACAATGGTCTGGTTGCCGATGTAGATCGTTTTAGCTTTTTAAGTACAGATTACCGCGATTTAGAAAATTCATTAGCCGGTGTGAGCAAAACTTCAGGTATCGATTATGGTCTAGCATTAGACCCTAATGATGCCAACTTTGCGTTTGCCTATGTACGTTATGTGCTCCCTAACACTTCTGCTTCAGAAAATGGTGTAGCACGCGGAATGATATTCAATACGATAAATGACGAACGTTTAACCACAACGGCCAACGGTGACGGCACGTACTCTTTAAGTACGCGTTCACGGGAATTGCTCAATCTGGACAGCTATACCATTGCTTTAGCCGAATTTGACACCAATGATGATTTGCAATTAACCGGGGATCGCATCGATCTGGTTCAAAAAGAATATACAGAGAATCCGGTTTTTATTGCTAAAACTTTAGACATCGATGGAAACAAAATAGGCTATCTCATGTATAACGCCTATCGCCGTAATTTTGATAGTGAATTGAATGCCGCATTTGCACAATTTCAAGCAGATGGAGTGACAGATCTGGTTCTTGACTTACGCTACAATGGTGGTGGTTCGGTTGAGACGGCTATCGATCTAACTTCTATGATCACCGGGCAGTTTAATGGTGAGATCATAACCAAGCAACAATGGAATCCTGAAATACAAGCCGCTTTTGAAGCCGAAGAACCAGACGCTTTAATAGACCGATTTGACAATACAATCTCAGACGGAAGCCTCATCAACAGTCTCAACCTAAGTCGCTTATTTGTAATTGGTACAGGAAGTACCGCTTCGGCAAGTGAGTTAACCATCATAGGATTACAACCCTACATCGACGTTCAAACTGTGGGAACCACTACAGTAGGTAAGTTTCAAGCTTCCATAACGCTTTATGATTCTGATAGTTTCCGAAGAAATGATGAGACCTTAAACCCAAGTCATTTTTACGCGATTCAACCTTTGGTTTATACCTATGCCAATGCAGATGACATTATTGGCCCACCAGCAGGAATCACACCAGATTTTGAGCTTAGAGAAGATATTTCAAACTTAGGTACTCTAGGAGCTCCTGACGAACCTTTATTAAGTTTGGCATTAGATCAAATCTTAGGGCGTAGCTATTCTTCTAAAAGTAAAGCTGGTACAGTATTTGAACTCTTTGGAGAGCGTGAAAACCAAAACGCAACGTATCAACGTATGTACATAAAAGACTTACCTGATAGTTTAAAATAAATCTTATATTCCGCAATTATTTAAATACCCCCTTTTAAAATGAAAAAGAATTTCCTAGTATTTCTATTAAGCGTATTGATTTTTTCTGCGTGTTCTAATGATGATGATGTAGCTGAAATTGTTGAAGAACCAACACCTGAGGAACCGGCGCCAGAAGAACCGGAAGCGCCAGAAGAAGTCACTTATAATAGAGAAGATTATCCCATTCAAGACTTTATATGGTCTGCGATGAACGTGTATTACCTCTATAAAGCAGATACTCCAGAACTTGACGAATCTTATTTTTCAGATGTTAACGAGTATGCTGAATATCTTTCAGAAAACCCGGTACCTGAGGATTTTTACTATGATGAGTTAGTTTCAGACCAGGATCGCTTCAGTTATTTGACAAACGATTATGTAGCACTTGAAAATAGCTTTTCTGGAGTAAGTAAAAGTAACGGACTCAAATACAGCTTAGTTCGTTTTTCAAATTCAGATGACATATTTGGTTATGTTCGCTATGTAGCTCCTAATTCAAATGCGTCTACTACCATCATCGAACGTGGAGATCTGTTTCTAACGGTTGATGGTACACAGATGAACATCAATAACTATCAAAGTTTATTAGCACAAGACGATTATACCCTAGGTTTAGCGACTGTTGCAAATAACACCGTAAGTAGCACAGGCGAATCTGTTGCATTAACCAAAGAGGAAGGATTCTCTGAAAACCCTATTCTAATTGCAAAGACCTTAGAGATTGATGGTCAGAAAATTGGATATTTAATGTATAATTCTTACGTAGGTGCCTATGACGATGAGCTTAATGCTGCCTTTGCAGATTTCAAAGCAGACGGTATCACAGATCTTGTATTGGACTTACGTTACAATGGCGGTGGTTCTGTAGCTAGTGCCATCGACTTAACTTCAATGATCACTGGTCAATTTGAAGGTGAAGTCATCACAAAACAACAATGGAATGCTGAAGCTCAAGCTTATTTTGAGTCTCAAAGTCCTGAGAGTTTAATCGATCGTTTTGATGGTCAAATAAGAACCGGTGAAGCAATTAACAGCTTAAATCTTACCAGACTTTATGTGATTGGTACCAGCAGCACCGCTTCTGCAAGTGAATTAACAATTATTGGATTACGCCCTTATATTGATGTAAAAACAATAGGAACTACAACGGTTGGTAAATTTCAAGCTTCTGCTACACTTTATGACGGAGACAACTTTGGTAAAGAAAATATTAATCCAGATCACAATTATGCAATTCAGCCTTTGATCTATACATATGCAAATGCCGACGGTGTAGTTGGCCCTCCTACAGGAATTGTTCCTGATTTTGAATTAGCTGAAGATCTAACCAATCTTGGTGAACTAGGTGATGAAAATGAACCTCTTCTAAGCCTTGCTCTTGACCAAATTTTAGGGAGAAGTCATAGCAGCTCTAAAAGAAATGCAGGACCTGCATATGAATTGGTAGGAGAAACCGATATGAATCAACCTACCTTCCAAAAAATGTATGTTACTGAACTTCCTCAAATTCAAAAATAGGATTCAATAGTTATCCAATAAAAAAATCCGCTGAGAAACTCAGCGGATTTTTTTATCTGGTATGTATCGAATGACTTAGTTAAAATAAAAACCGTTAGGTCCTAAACCAACACGTATATTTTTAAGTAAATTACCTTCAGTTGAATACACCTCAATAAAACTATCTGAAGAGAAATCACCTCCGTCTGCGATATAAATGCGGTCATCTTCAACTTCAAAGCCATACATTACACCATATTGAGACTCAGAATTATAATTTAATAATGCTTCACTTGGTTCTGTAGTGCTGTTTTGTTCCATCACATAAACTGATCTTCCAACAGTAAAATAAGCTTGATCATCTTCAATTCTCAAGTTCGCAGCAGCGCTTAATTCTGCAAAATCTAAAGAACTTACAGCTTCACCAGAATCTTTATTAAACGCTTGGTATGAACTACCCGACAACGCATAAACTAAGTCATCCTCTATTTCAAAAGAATTAACACCAAAGTCGGTAACCAGGGTTTGAACTACCGCATTAGAAGAAGGGTTGATCACATTAATTGTATTGCCGTAACCAAATGAAGAACCGTTTACATAGATCAATCCATCTTCTTCTTCGATCTGCTCTGTATAGCTATCAGTCTCAATGGTTGATTCTACGCGCATCGTTTCTAAATCAATTACCGCGATATAATCATCATAACTCGCAGGAGGATTGGCGTTATCATACGTGTAATCGTCAAAAGTGTTATTGTTAGTGACATAAGCTTTACCATTATAAACCACACCATACTTTGGTACAGACAAACCCTCATCAATAACCGAGATCAACTCAAAGGTGTAGCGATCAACAACAGTAATTAAATTTGATCCATTTGAAATTATATAAGCGCGGTCTGCATCGTCAAAGAATATTGATTGAGCATAACCGCCCAAATCTGCAGCATCAGGATTCACGGTTGCAAAAATATCTTGATTTACGGTATTTAGATCATTACTCACAAAAGTTACAGTCCCAATTCCTCCCTCATTCAACACAAAAAAACCATCTGTATAATCACCTTCAGGAAGTGGTTCGAGTGCATCGTCATCATTAGAACACGAGTTCAATACCAATACGCCTAAAAGCGCAAAAAGTGCTAGTTTATTAATTTTCATCATTGTTTTTATAGTTTAAGATTTAAGTACATACTAAAATTCCGCCCGGGCATCCAACGGTTTTCTACGCTTTGATATTCAGCATCAAAAACATTATTTACACGACCTCCTAACTCGAACGCTTTTTTATTTCCAAAAGAGTAACCCAAATTGAAATTGACCACAGCATAAGCATCCAAGTTATACCGGCTGTTATTATCGCTGCGTGTAAACACCTCGCCAACGTACACCGATTGTAAGCTGGCATTGAATCGCTTGAAGTCATAGTCAAGTCCGGCCGTGGCTTTATGAAAAGGCACGTAGATCAATTGGTTTCCCGTTTGTGCATTTTCAGAAATCGTGTAAGCATAGGTTCCATAAATATTCAGGGAATGCGCATTTATTTTTTGTGACCAATTCGCAATAGCTTCTACTCCAAAAATGCGTACCTCATCTTCATTACGCGGGCGCCATACGCCGTCGCTACCGGGTAGCCAGCGAATCATTTCTGTTACCGAGTTGTAATAACCGGTGAGATCTATATTGAAATTGGCTATTGTAATTTTTGCACCTAATTGACCTTGTAAGGAGTTCTCCGGAAGCAAATCTGGGTTCCCTGCGCTCGACCAATACAGGTCATTATACGTGGGAATTCTAAAGTTGCGCGAAGCACTCAGATTCAGACTGAAATATTCTGAAAATGCTTTTGTCGCTCCTAAAGAAAATAAAAACGGACTCTCATAATTTCCTGTAATTTCCTTTCTAAAGCCGAGTTCGTAATCAAAGTCATTCTTCAGCTGATGCTTCATAAGCACCGCTGCCGAAAAAATATTACGGTTGTTAATTCCTAAGCTTGAACCTTCTCCCGAAGTATACGTATTGGTTAAAACAGTGTTGAGATGAAGTCTACGAGATAAACGATAAGTAAGATCATATTTTCCGATTATGGTTTTTGCGCTTCCGAAAGAATAATTTGCTGAACTTAAATTTCCGAAGTATCTATAATGTTCATCTAAATACGCTACACGAGTAACCGAAGTAAAATCTGAAAATTCATACTCCCACTCGAGCAAATTCTTACTGTTTAGATCATCGTATTTGGTTCGCGTTTCTGAAGCTCTGATGAGTGAAAAATGCCGCTCACCGTCGTATAATTCGCTAAAAAATCGAAGGCTGTGCTTTGCGTTCAGTTTAAAACCTAAACCAACATTAAGCGCTGTATTTTCAAATTCACCATTTAAATTTTTACCATCATTAGGATACGCATAGTCATTAGCACTACTGTTATGCGCCAAGGCTAGCGACAGGCTATACGTTTCGGTTCCCATTTTAAATTGATAGCGCGCATCACGGGTATCAAAACTGCCGTACTGCAAAAACAGATGATGCGATTGCTGGTTCTTAAAATTGAGTTGTGTGTTAAGATGCACACTTCCGCCAATGGCACCGGTTCCATAGACCACGCTTCCGCCGCCGCCACGCACTGCGATCTCGTCGTAAGCAGCAGCATTTACCGTATTAAAATCAAGCTGCCCGTTAAATTGCGAATTGATATTGATCCCGTTCCAAACCACTGCAGTTTGTGAAGCTGTGGTTCCTCTAAAAGATGGTGAAGACACCATCCCCAACCCGTTTTCTTTAAAATAAATAGGGGTATTGAAGTTTAATGTATTGGTAAGAAGAGGTCTGTTTTTTTGCGTTAAAGCGTCTGAAAGTTGCAGGACTCTTCTTCCAGTAGAATAGTTCTTGAGCTTCACATCTGTAACATATACCGAATCTAAAGCGGTCAACAGACTGTCCTGCGCGTTTAGGTCTTGTAGACACGCAAACAGTGCTAAGAAAATATAGAATAGCGTTTTCTTCATAAGCCTCAGACCTTTAACCCGAAAGTCTATAGTTATTAGTTTCTTCTGGCAGGTCTCCTGGCTCGCGTATAAAGATCAAACCTTCCCATCAATATTGACAGTGGTGTAAGACGATCTTTACCGTTCATTTACGAACTAAGCTTACAGTTGCGGGAACAGCTCAGGATTTTTACAAAGAAGCACCTGATTCCCTTTTAAGGTGTTTTTAAAAACAAAAAACACCACCAAAATACGTCTGCGAAGTTAATCAAATCTGTAAGTCTGCATTCCTTTTTTTAATTAATCTTACTTTTGATGCAGCATTTTTTCAGCTTCAGAATCTCAAAAAAGCACTGTATTTTGATTAAAAAACACATTACCAAAGCCTTATGCATTTCCCTTTTGCTATTTCATTCATGTAAAAATGAAAATCAAAAAACTACGGAAGTTCAAGTCGAGCAAAATAGCCATGCTAGGCTATCGTACGCTAAAGGCTTTCAAATCGACAACTATGGTGATTTTAAAATCCTCAAAGTCTCCAGTGCATGGCCGGGCAGCACCAAAACATTTAAATACCTTCTTCAAAAAAAAGGCACGACTGCGCCTGATAGCATTCAGGCAGATGCTGCGATCACAACTCCTATTTCTTCGATTGTAGTTACTTCTACTACGCATATTCCTGCATTAGAGCTTTTAGGTGTAGAAAAATCGCTGGTCGGCTTTCCTAATCTCAACTATATCTCTTCAGAAAAAACCCGCGCTTTGATTGATGCCGGAAACATTCAAGAGCTTGGTCAGAATGAAGCGATCAATACCGAAAAAGCAATTGACTTAAATCCGGATGTCGTAGTAAGTTTTGGGGTTGAAGGAGAAAATAAAACACTAAGTTCATTACAACGCGCGCAAATTCCGGTCATTTATAACGGAGACTGGACCGAAAATTCTCCTTTAGGTCAAGCAGAATGGATCAAGTTTTTTGCCGCACTTTATGATAAAGAAGCTGTAGCAGACAGCATTTTTAATACGATCGAAACACAATACAACAACTTAAAAGAAAACGCATTAAAAGCAAAAAATCAGCCTACAGTTTTAAGCGGAGCAATGTTTAAAGATGTTTGGTATTTACCCAAAGGAGACAGTTGGGCAGCACAACTCATCGCTGATGCTAATGCAAATTATCTCTATAAAAATACTTCAGGAATCGGAAGCGCCGCCTTAAGTATCGAGTCGGTTTTAAATACCGCTCAAAAAGCTGATTTCTGGATTGCTCCCAACGCATTTGAAAGCTATGATGCACTTGCAAACACCAATGATGCTTACACCAGGTTTGATGCTTTTAAAAACAAACGAATTTACAGTTTTGCTTCGGCAAAAGGCGCTACCGGAGGAATGTTATATTACGAACTCGCACCTTCACGGCCAGATTGGGTTCTGGAGGATTTAGTTGCTATCTTTCATCCGGAACTTAGCAAAACAAACCAACCTCATTTTTTCTATCCGCTTGATTAACGAGAAGAAACATAGCATCCGCTTTATTAGTTTAGGAATTGTATTGCTCATACTCTTCCTAAGTAATATCGCTCTGGGTTCTGTAAAAATTCCTTTAACGGCAATTTTAAAAATACTCTTGGGAGACGATAGCGTTAAAGAAGCTTGGACTTATATTATTTTAGATTACCGAATCCCAAAAGCTCTGGCTGCAGTACTCACAGGAAGCGGTCTTGCAGTTGCAGGATTGATGATGCAAACGCTTTTTAAGAATCCGCTCGCAGGTCCGTTCGTTTTAGGAATAAGCAGCGGTGCGAGCCTGGGGGTCGCTTTCTTTATTTTAGGTGGAAGCGCTTTAGGACTTACCGCAGTAATCGCTCCCAACAGTTGGGGAACCATCATAGCTGCCAGTTTAGGTAGTTTTGCTGTTTTGAGTGTCGTTATTCTTGTGGCCGCACGAGTGCGAGACGCCATGGCTTTGCTCATCATAGGTCTTATGTTTGGTAGTCTTACTTCGGCTGTTGTAAGTATTCTTGCCTATTTTAGTCCGGCTGAAGAGTTGCAGCGTTATATGTTTTGGTCCTTTGGTAGTTTGGGAGACATCTCCTGGAAGGCACTCGGAATTCTGTCCGTTTGTTACTTCATAGGTCTTTTACTCGCGTTGAGTATCACAAAGAGTCTCAACAGTCTCTTACTAGGGGATCATTATGCACAAACCTTAGGCGTTTCCCTTCAAAAAAGCAGATTCATCATATTGATCGCCACAAGTATTTTAGCAGGAAGTTTAACCGCATTTGTCGGGCCCATTGCGTTTGTAGGCCTAGCGGTACCGCATTTGATCAGGCAATGGTTTACAGCTTCCAATCATTGGGTCTTGATGCCTGCTTGTATTTTAGGCGGTGCAGTTTTAATGCTGCTTTGCGATATTATAGCACAAATGCCTTGGTTTGCATTTACATTACCCATCAACGCAATTACTTCGCTAATAGGAGCGCCTATTGTGATCTGGCTATTGATCCGAAAGAAAAAACTTTTATTTTAACCTGATGGAAAAACAACCTTCAATCCTTCTCAACTGTGAGCAACTTTCGGTGGGGTATGTTTCCGCATCTGAAGAAAAACCTGTTGTAGAAAACGTAAACCTTCAATTGAAACCAGGTGTTTTCACCACAATGGTAGGTATTAACGGATCAGGAAAATCAACTTTATTACGCAGCCTTGCCGGACTGCAAAAACCCTTGGCCGGCGAAGTTTATATTGATGCTTCTCCTCTTTCCGCTTTGCGTACCGAAGAGAAATCTAAGTGGCTTAGCGTCGTGCTCACAGGACAGCAAATTTCAAAAAACCTTAGTGTTTTAGAGTTGGTGGCCTTAGGAAGACAGCCGTATACCAATTGGCTGGGTAAACTTTCTCAAGAAGACAAGAATCATATAGAACAAGCGATTGAAGCAACTGCACTTGAACAACTGAGGCACACAGCCTGCTACGCTTTAAGTGATGGACAATTTCAACGCGCGCTTATTGCCCGCGCTTTGGCTCAGGATACCCCGATCATTATGCTGGATGAACCTACAACACATCTAGATCTGCATCATAAAGCCTCTATTTTTTCTTTGTTGAAAAACATAGCACACGAGCATAACAAAACGATTTTATGTACCACGCACGATATAGAATTGGTTCTTTCGCTTTGCGATGAAATGATCGTTATTCAACAAAACAAAGCCCAACAAGACACTCCACAAAACTTAATTGAATCAGGTATTTTTGAGCAGCTATTCCCAAATAATCGCATTGGTTTTGACAAAACTTCACGCCGCTTTTTTATCAAGTAAAAGGTCAAATAGTATCTTTGAATAAACTACCTAGAGGCAAGCCTCGAAGTAGTTCACCCTTTATAGACGCTAATAAACCGAAACTTTATGAATGAAAGCCTTCTCCTTATTGCTGTTGCTGCAGCTGCTTTGCTTCTTGGTCTGGCAGTAGGTTTAATAATTGCCTCGGCAAAAGGGAAAAGCAACACCGGTATTCTTCAGGAACGTCTTAACCTGCAGCAATTACAGCTTAAAGAAGAAGAAAAAGTCAAAAATAACTTAATAAAAAAGCAAGGGCAACTTCAGGACGATAAGGAGTTTTTTCAAAATGAACTTACTGCGCGTAACGTAGCTTTTGAGAATTTACAGCATCGCTTTGAAGAGAAAAAAGGTGAACTTGAGCAATTACAAGAGAAGTTTACCAAAGATTTTGAGATCTTAGCTAACAAGATCTTAGATGAAAAATCTACCAAGTTTACACTTCAGAATAAAGAGAACTTAGATGCTTTATTAAAACCATTACAAGAAAAAATCTATCGGTTTGAAAAACGCGTTGAGGAGACTAACAAGGAGAGTCTAGGAAGACATAGCGAGCTACGCCAACAAATTAAAGGTCTTGCTGAGCTCAACCTGCAAATGAGTAAAGATGCAGATAATCTTACTAAAGCGCTTAAAGGAGATGCAAAAATGCAAGGGAATTGGGGCGAACTCATTCTCACACGCGTCCTTGAAAAATCAGGGCTTGAGAAAGACCGTGAATATACCTTACAAGACAGTCACAAAAATGAAGAAGGCAAACGTCTGCAGACCGATGTTTTGATTCATCTTCCCGATGGAAAGAAAATGATTATCGATAGCAAAGTGTCCTTGACGGCTTTTGAACGCTATGTTTCTGAAACCGATGAAACGCAAAGAGCCATGTATCTCAAACAACATATCGCTTCGATCAAAAACCATATCGCAGGATTGAGTTCTAAAAACTATCAGTTTCTGGTAGATGAAAGTCCAGATACGGTGTTTATGTTTATACCTATTGAACCGGCATTTGCGCTGGCCTCTGCCAATCAGCCACAACTGTATGAAGAAGCCTTCAATAAACACGTGATCATCGTTACACCTTCTACCCTGCTCGCTGCACTTAAACTGGTTGAAAATCTATGGCAAAACGACCGGCAGAAGAAAAATGCATTAGAAATCGCTACCCAAGCCGGAAGATTGTATGATTCCTTTACGCTGCTTACGCAAGAACTTCAGAAATTAGGAGCTCAATTAGATACTGCGCGTAATACTTATGACAGAACGATGACCAAACTTACCGGAAAAGGGAATTTGATCAGTCGAGTTGAAAAATTGCGTAAAATGGGCGCTACTAACAGTAAGGTTATTGATAAAAAATTATTGAATACTGACCTTGAAGATGAAGCCATTAAAAAAGCGAATGACTAAATTTGACTAACGAATTTAATGTATATGAAAAAAATACTCGGTTTAGTTTTAGGAGGCATTGTGCTTCTTGCCATTTTGTACTATGCGTTTATTTACTTTGTTCCGTACAGTGAGGGAACACGCGCAGGCGAACTCATAAAATTTAGTAGAAAAGGAGTTGTTTCTAAAACCTGGGAAGGCCAAATAAGTCAAGGGATAAGCGGCGCTCAAATTTTTGATTTTTCAGTCTTGGACGGCGAAGAAGAAGTGATTCAGAAACTGAAGGATTATCAAGGGAGTTACGTGAAGCTTACCTATATCGAACGCTATGCGACTTTCATATTCTGGGGTGACACCAAATATTTTGTTACCGAAGTCAGTAAAGAAAAATCCCCTCATTTTAACCGAGAATAAACTTTCAGGTTTGAGTAGAGCCGCTATATATAAAAGCATTTGGCGTCGCCAAAAAATAAAAACAAAGCATTTTGAGTCAGTTTAAAACTATTGAAGCATCACAAGTCACTATTAGTGAATTGATGCTACCCTCACATACTAATTTCAGCGGTAAAATTCACGGTGGGTATATTTTATCATTAATGGATCAAATCGCGTTTGCCTGTGCCTCCAAGCACTCTAGTAATTATTGCGTAACTGCATCGGTAGATACTGTAGATTTTCTAAGACCGATTGAAGTGGGTGAACTCGTGGTTATGAAAGCTTCGGTGAATTTTGTGGGTCGTACCTCAATGGTCGTAGGTATACGTGTAGAAGCCGAAGATATACATAGCGGCACGATCAAACATTGCAACTCCAGCTATTTTACGATGGTCGCCAAAGATGATTCCGGAAAGAGTGTTCCGGTGCCGGGCTTGATCTTGAAAACCGAAAAGCAAGTGCGACGTTTTCTAAAAAGCCTTAATCGTCAAGAAATGAAAAAGAAGCATCGCAACGAAACTTCCAAAAAGACTGAGCTTCAAATTGAAGACCTGGAGATTCTGAGAAACTCCCATAAAGTGCAATTAGAATATTAGAAATAAACTACCTTAAGGCAAGCCTTTGAGGCTTTGCTTGGAAACGAATTTTCAATTTCGAGGTAAGCCTCGGAACATTAAACCCTTTGACGGTGCCAATAAAAAAAGGAGCTCGATGGCTCCTTTTTTTATTAAAATGTATTTTAAGTTAATCTTTGATCAATTTCTGTGTAAAAGAACGCGCTCCGGTATCTATTTGAACAAGATAAACGCCCCTTTTTAATCTGCTTACATCCATCCCTCCTTGTATCACTCCGGAATCGATCGCATTTCGTTTTACCATCTTACCTAGAACATCGTAAAAAGTGATCTCAACCGAATTAGACAAATCTGGATTTTTGAAATATATACGATCCTTTACAGGATTGGGATAAATTTTAAACCCCTCTTTTGTCTGGGTCAAGACCGAAGAATTTTCAGAAACTCGAATGGAGCCTTTCAAGTTCTTATTTATTCCACTTTGGAACGTATAAAAACCTTTATCTGAAAATACATATTCATAAACAGCACCTTTAGGAAGCAATTGCTTGGTCCCAAAATCACCCGAAGCTTTAAGAGACGTATTCAAAAGATTTTGAGGAATCGACTCATCAAAAATCCATTTTACTTTATCTCCTACCTCGACCTCAAGTGTTGATTGTAAATCTTTTGCACCTGCACCCCACTTAATTATATAGGTTTCCTGAGCGCTAACGCTTGCTGCTATAATGAATATTAAAATATAAATCCAAGTAAATTTCATGCCATATCACTGTATTTGAGGTCTTTGTAGTAGTAAAAATATAACAACTAGCTTCTAAAAATGCTAAAATTTTGTGATAATTATACTATTCTTTAATTAAAGACGTTCAACGCAGCTTTATGTTGCAAAAATTATTTACTTAAATACATTTTTCTTCGTGCATACAGATCGTAAAACTCATCGTCCTTCAGGCTATCTATAAATAATATGCTCTCACCAGTACTTTTCATTTCTGGTCCTAAGGCTTTGTTTACGTTAGGAAATTTATTGAATGAGAACACCGGCTGCTTGATCGCATATCCGTCTAATTTTGGCTTAAATTCAAAATCAGTTACTTTTTTCTCACCTAACATAATTTTTGTCGCGTAATTCACATAAGGCTCTCCATACGCTTTTGCGATAAATGGCACCGTACGAGAAGCTCTTGGGTTTGCTTCAATGATATAAACTTTGTCGTCTTTGATCGCAAACTGAATATTGATCAATCCAACAGTATTAAGTGCTAATGCAATTTTATGTGTGTGATCTTTAATTTGCTGAATTACAAGATCTCCTAAGTTGAACGGAGGTAATGTTGCATTAGAATCTCCCGAGTGAATTCCACAGGGTTCAATATGCTCCATAATTCCGATGATGTAGACATTCTCGCCGTCGCAAATTGCATCGGCTTCTGCTTCGATAGCTCCATCCAGATAGTGGTCAAGAAGCAACTTGTTATTTGGAATCTTACGAAGAAGATCAACTACCGTTTCTTCTAATTCGTCTTTATTGATCACGATTTTCATTCCCTGTCCTCCCAAAACATAAGAAGGTCTTACCAAAATTGGGAAGTCTAACTTGTCTGCAACAGCAAGGGCTTCTTCAGCAGTTTCAGCAGTGTCAAACTCAGGATAAGGAATATTGTTCTCTTTCAATAATCTGGAGAAACTTCCTCGATCTTCTGCTAAGTCAAGCGCCTGATAACTCGTACCGATGATTTTAATTCCGTAGCGATCTAATTTTTCAGCAAGCTTTAACGCAGTTTGCCCTCCTAGCTGAACAATTACTCCTTCGGGCTTCTCGTGACGAATGATATCATAAATGTGCTCCCAGAAAACCGGCTCAAAATAAAGCTTATCTGCCGTATCAAAATCGGTAGAAACGGTTTCAGGGTTACAATTGATCATAATGGTCTCATAACCACATTCTGCAGCGGCTAATACACCGTGCACACAGCAGTAATCAAACTCGATTCCTTGGCCAATTCGGTTAGGCCCAGAACCTAATACTACGATCTTTTTCTTGTCGCTTACTTTACTTTCGTTTTGAGAAAAACGCTCTCCGTTTGCCAATTGCATTTCACTCTCAAAAGTCGAATAGAAATACGGTGTTTGTGCCACAAATTCTGCCGCACACGTATCAACCAATTTATAAACGCGGTTGATGTTAAGTTCATCTCTTTTGTTATACACATCGCTTTCTAAGCAATCAAGCATATGCGCGATTTGACGATCTGCAAATCCTTTTTGTTTTGCTTCAAGCAATAAATCTCTCGAAAGCGTGTCTATTTTATATTTTGAAATTTCTTTCTCTAAGGCATCTAGCTCTTCAAACTGCTTGAGGAACCACATATCAATTTTTGTGATCTCATAAATGCGGCTTAACGGGATTCCCATCTGAATCGCATCATAAATCGTGAACACACGATCCCAGCTAGGATTGGTAAGCTTTTCAATGATCTTATCATAGTTGGTATACCCTTTCCCGTCTGCTCCTAGACCATTACGTTTGATCTCAAGAGATTGGGTGGCTTTGTGCAAGGCTTCTTGAAAAGAACGACCTATTCCCATCACCTCTCCTACAGACTTCATCTGAAGACCTAAAGTACGGTCACTACCTTCAAATTTGTCAAAGTTCCAACGAGGAATTTTGACGATAACATAGTCTAAAGTAGGTTCAAATAAGGCTGAAGTTGATTTTGTAATTTGGTTATCTAACTCATCTAAAGTGTAACCAATTGCCAGTTTAGAAGCGATTTTTGCAATAGGATAACCTGTCGCCTTTGATGCCAACGCAGAAGAACGAGATACACGTGGGTTAATCTCAATAGCGATAATATCTTCTTTCTCATCTGGGCTAACCGCAAACTGCACGTTACATCCACCGGCAAAATCACCAATAGAACGCATCATATGAATTGCCATATCACGCATTCTTTGATATGTGCTATCACTTAAGGTCATTGCAGGAGCAACGGTTATAGAGTCTCCCGTGTGAATTCCCATCGGGTCCATATTTTCTATGGTACAAATAATAACTACGTTATCATTTTTATCCCTAAGAAGTTCCAGCTCATATTCTTTCCAACCCATCAAGGCTTTATCGATCATCACCTCATGAATAGGTGAAATCTCAAGACCGTGACTCAACTGTCTATCAAAATCTTCGGGTTTGTACACTATAGATGCTCCGGCACCACCCAAGGTATAAGAAGCTCTAATCACAAGAGGAAAACCAAACTCCTGTGCGATCTCTTTACCTTTTAAAAACGAAGTAGCAGTTGCTTGCGGTGCCATACCAACACCTATTTTCAGCATCAACTCGCGGAACTTCTCACGATCTTCAGTAATGTTGATCGCATCGATATCAACACCTATAATTTTTACGCCAAAATCTTCCCAAATTCCTTTTTCATCAGCTTCGATACAAAGGTTTAATGCTGTCTGTCCTCCCATTGTAGGTAAAACAGCATCAATTTGCGGATGCTCTTTTAAGATTTTTACCAGAGACTTGGTAGTAAGCGGCAATAGATAAACGTGATCTGCCATAACAGGATCAGTCATTATCGTCGCCGGGTTAGAGTTTATCAAAATAGTCTCAATCCCATCTTCACGCAGGGAGCGTAAAGCTTGAGATCCTGAGTAATCAAATTCACACGCCTGACCTATGACAATAGGACCAGAACCAATAATTAAAATAGATTTAAGGTTTTCGTTTTTTGGCATTATAGTCTCAAATTAAATGTATTAAATAAAAATACGATTGGGGTATTTATAAAAAAAGGTGTTACTTAAAAAAGTAACACCTTAATATTTTAACAATGGTAAATCACCAATTATTTTTTATGTCTTAATTCAGAAGATACAGAAATTCTCTTTCTACCCTTTGCTCTTCTTCGAGCAAGGACTTTACGACCATTTGCGCTAGCCATACGCTCGCGGAAACCGTGCTTATTTCTTCTTTTTCTTTTTGAAGGTTGAAACGTTCTTTTCATTTTATATCTTCTTTAATCTTCCTTTAACTGTTCTGAATTATTTTTTGGGATTAGCCTTCCCAAAAGCTGGGCGCAAATATACAAACACTTTCT
This sequence comes from Leeuwenhoekiella sp. CH_XMU1409-2, assembly GCF_037029365.1. Classification (NCBI taxonomy): domain Bacteria; kingdom Pseudomonadati; phylum Bacteroidota; class Flavobacteriia; order Flavobacteriales; family Flavobacteriaceae; genus Leeuwenhoekiella; species Leeuwenhoekiella sp. CH_XMU1409-2. Next base: position 208,707 of record NZ_JAYMEI010000006.1, read on the forward strand.
TAATCAACAAACAGAAAGTTTAAAATATTTTCGATTGTTTTTATTACATTTGCTCGCGCAATTAAAACATCAATTTTCACCTTATTTGCAGGAGGTATTTCTCCTTTATATAACGACTACATATGTTCAACAAAAATATAAAATTAGTTCTAGCAGTTCTTGTACTTGGTCTAGCAATCTGGCAAATTATTGACAGGTCTATAGGAAACGGCATCATGCTAATTCTTCTGGCCGCAATGTTTGTATTGCTTTACTTTAAGAATGAAATTTTAATCCTTGCCTTTTTGCGCCTTAGAAAGCAAGATTTTGCAGGAGCACAAAAATGGTTGGATAAAATTAAAAATCCTGAAGCCGCTCTGGTACGCAAACAAAACGGCTACTACAATTACCTGAACGGATTGATGCTATCACAAACCAATATGATTCAGTCTGAAAAGTATTTTAAGAAAGCGATACAGTTAGGCTTAAGTATGGACGCCGATTTAGCAATGGCCAAAATCAATCTTGCCGGAATCGCAATGACCAAAAACAGAAGACGAGAAGCAGATAAACTTCTTGCCGAAGCCAAAAAACTGGATAAACACAATATGCTTGGCGAACAAATCAAAATGATGAAAAAGCAAATGAAACAAGCGGCAAATATGCCACGCCAGCAATACGGTCGAGGTGGTCGCAGATAAGGCAGATTTGTTTTAAATAGTTATAAAAGCTCCGTAATGGAGCTTTTTTTATGGCCTAAGTCAAATAGAAAAAGTTTGTCCGCCTTTTAACAAATATATATATCGTTTGAACGAGAAGTTTTTTACACGCGAGAATCAAAGATTAGCTTTGATAGTACCTGTTATTAAACTTTATGGCAAGAACACTACTTATATTTCTTTTATCGGTATTAAGCTTAGCAGCACAAGAAAATGACAAAACACTCTTTTCTGATGCGCTTAGATTAAATATTGATGCCTACAATCAGCGTGTAGATGAAGCGCTGGTGTTGGGAGATTTAGATTTTGCCAAATCCCTCTTAGATACTTTAGTAAAAACCAAATTACAAGGTTCATATATTGATCCATTACAATTTGAGCGTTTCGATAGTGGCATCGCTTCTACAGAAGAACTTGAAAAGCCCACTATTCTACTTACTTACAGTTCCTGGTGTATCCCAAGCGAGGGAGAGATTCCGGTTTTAAATAAATTATCACAGCGCTATGGCGACATGATAGACTTTATTGTGTTGTTTTGGGATTCTAAATCAACGGTACGTCAGATGGCAAAGCAGTTTGACAAAAACATACATATTGTATATGTTGATGAAACGCAAAACAAACATATGCAAACCGTTAATCTTTTAAAGCACGCGCTTGGATTATCATTAAGCTTTGTTTTAGGTGCAGACGGAGAAATCCTGGATATCAATCGTCGACCTCCTAATCAAATGAACTTAACCGAAAATCAACTTTTTAACCAAAATATAGTTTTTCTAAGTCGACAAATCGCTGCAATCAATATTGATCATAACATCAACATCAATGATCTTCCTGAGTCTATAGCCACATTTTAAGAATTACGACCTAACTCTAAAAAACAAAGAAGGCTTCACATGTGAAGCCTTCTTTGTTTTTACATAACTATAAGCCGAAACTTATTGTCCTATATTAGCATTATAATACCCCTCTTTAGGGATTTCAATTTGATACTCTTTTCGTGAAGCATTGTTCAAGTGATCTTCACGTAACCAAGGATTATGCAGCTTTAAGATCTTATAGTTAATACCAAAATGTTCAGCAAACTGAACAAAGTCTGTAACCACGGTATCTACTTTAACTTTATACGACGGTACCTTTTCATACAAGTGTTCTTCCTTAAAATTAAACCCATAACGTTCAGGATCTGCTAGAATTTGTTTTAAGGCCAAAATTCTAAATACATACCTACCGGTTTCTTCTCCTAACAACAAATCGTAATATCCGTTTACATTTTGTTGGTCTAGTCTTCTACTCATTCCGGCATTTCCGGCATTATAACCTGCAGCAGCCAACGTCCAACTCCCTAAATTCTCCTTGGATTTTTTGAGATACTTGCAAGCGGCACGCGTTGATAATTCAATATTATAGCGCTCATCTACATTATCATTGACTTCAAGTCCTAATTCCCTACCGGTGCTACGCAAAATCTGCCAGAAACCGGTCGCACGAGCAGGAGAAACCGCTTGCGTCAATCCGCTTTCTATAACAGCCAAATACTTGAAATCATCAGGCAAACCTTCTTCCTCTAAAATCGGTTCGATGATAGGAAAGTATTTTGCCGCTCTTTTGATCAGCAATAGTCCGTTAGATTGCCAATACGTATTTACCAACAACTCCCGATCCAATCGCTCTCGAATATCAGGATTATCTAAAGGCACAGGCTCTCCTGCAAAATCTAAAGTTTCTGGTAAAGGAATTGCATAAACGTTATAATCGTTTACCAGTTTATCTGTTTTCTTAATTTCAGGATCTATTCGTTGCGTGTCGTCATCTTGCTGCACCGCCTGCACGCAAACTGCAGTAGTGGCAACGAGCCCTATTCCCGCAAGGATATTTTTAAAATGTATCATAGCAAATAAAGTTTCAAGTTATTTGGTGAAATTACCAATTAATTCTCGATAATCTTAGGCAAGTTTTTGTTAAACCACTTACACTTAGTAATAATCATAGCGTGTGTTCCACCGGGAATGGGTATACAATTATCAATGTATCGATACGGAAATACAGGATCACTAGTCCCGTGTATATGAATCAAGTCTTTTTTATACTTGGTTTGCTCCCAACACAACATTTGTTCTAAAGCCCAATTCAAATAAACAGGATCTGTAATAGAAAGGTATTTTTGATACAATTCTACCTTATGTTTCAGTCGGTCTCCAACGGCATAATTTGCCAGCGTATCAATATTACGAGCCAAACTTACCGGAGCCAATCTGTAAAGACCAAGGGCTCTACAAAAACGCATACGCTTGGGCAATTCAGCCATAGACTTCACGCTGCTTACAATAATGAGTTTTTTGTACTTGATGAACTTGGCCATTTCCTGCACCAGTACCCCACCAAAGCTTACTCCAAGCAAAACTGGGTCTGGCTCTTTAATTTCTTCTAACATCCGTTGAGCATAATGCTCAAGTGTTTCGGCAGGTTCTGGTATTTTCCAAGAAAGCGCGTGGAGGGTGTACCGCTCTTTGGGTAGCTTGATGTACTCAAAAATACTGGGATTAGCTGCCATTCCCGGCATTAAATACACGTGTATCATAGTATTCAAAATTAACAGTTTAACACTATAAAGCGCCAAAAACAGCTTAATTTTTTGTATATTTACTGATATACGTTATATGACATATCTAACCATCCTACACTTTTCAAACCTTTTCGAGAACGTAAACTCTATTTTTTAAAATAATTTATATGGATGTAATGACAGCGATTGAATTAACAGATAACGAGTTCTTAAGACAATTTGAAACCACTTTTGACAACAAGCTGGCTAAGATTGAATATTCTCTTCAAGACCGAAAGATCTTTCTTACTAAAATTCATATGCCAGAAGGCGCTGAAGATCGTATGAATGACTTTATCGTTGCTGTATTCAAAGAAGTTGAAGACCGTAATATCAGACTCGTTCCTACAAGTCCGGAAATTGCGAAATTCATGAGATCTAACCGTAGAAAGTATAAGAATTTATTACCTGTAGGTATTAATATCTAAAGGCCTTTCTACATTAAAACATTGAACCTGCTTTCTGAGCAGGTTTTTTTATGCAGTAACGCTTTGCTCTTGATTCACATACTCAAAGCGCACGATACCATCTTCATCAATATCTGTAAGCTCAATCGTATGTGTCGTGTTGATCAACGAAGGGTCCCAAGGAGTCTTGACTTTGACATAATTTTCGGTAAAACCGTGTATATAGCCTTTTTTATTTTCACCTTCAAAAAGTACAGTGCGCTGAGTTCCCAGTTGAGATTCATAAAATGCACGACGTTTTTTTGCTGAAAGTCCACGTAACATTTTGCTGCGTTTTTTACGTCTTTTAAGAGGCACAGCACCATCCATTTCTGCAGCAAGCGTATTATCTCGTTCAGAATAGGTAAAAACGTGTAAATATGATATGTCAAGTTCGTTTAGAAAATTATACGTATCCAAAAAGTGTTCATCGGTTTCACCGGGGAAACCTACAATCACATCAACACCAATACACGCGTCTGGCATCAACTTTTTGATAGCCGCTACACGATCTACATAAAGTTCCCTTCGATAACGACGTCTCATCTTTCCGAGCATTTCATTATTCCCGCTTTGTAAAGGAATATGAAAATGCGGCACAAAAGCTCTGGAAGCTGCTACAACCTCTATGGTCTCATTTTTCAACAGGTTAGGTTCGATGCTCGAAATACGTAAACGCTCGATACCTTCTACCTGATCTAATGCTTTAACCAAATCTAAAAAGGTATGTTCGTGTTTTTTATTACCGAATTCTCCTTTACCGTAATCTCCAATATTTACTCCGGTAAGCACGATTTCACGAATTCCTTGTGCTGAGATCTCTTGTGCATTTTTCAATACATTTTGAAGCGTATCGCTTCGAGAAATGCCTCGCGCCAGAGGAATTGTACAGTAAGTACATTTATAATCGCAACCGTCTTGCACTTTTAAAAAAGCCCGTGTACGATCGCCCACAGAATAAGATCCTACGTAAAAATCTGCATCTTCAATCTCACAACTGTGCACCTCACCCATATCATTTTTAGAGAGATCGTTTAGATAATCGGTGATTTTGAACTTTTCTGTTGCACCTAAAACAAGGTCAACACCATCTACATCTGCAAGTTCTTCTGGTTTTAGCTGGGCGTAGCATCCTACAGCAGCTACAAAAGCATCGGGATTCACCTTCTGCGCTTGCTTTACAATGGTCTTAAAACGCTTATCTGCATTTTCGGTTACACTGCATGTGTTGATCACATAAATATCTGCAGTGTCCTTAAAATCTACACGATCAAAACCTTCGTTTTCAAAACTGCGTGAGATCGTTGCAGTTTCAGAAAAATTAAGTTTACATCCCAACGTATAAAACGCTACTTTTTTCCCTGCTTCGTTCATTAGAATCTTCTTCACAAATGGTTACTTTTGTTTTGCATCATCAAAATCTCAAATAACCAGATCAAATTAAGGGTGCAAAGTTAACTACAATTTTGCTCTTGCTCAAGTTTATAACTACCTGAAGCATAATGATCCAAAACTGTTGATGTATCAGATTGATATTTATGACCTTAAAACCTCCTTTTGACGTGCGCACAATACAGCTAAAGTGGCTTTTGTTCCCACTAATCCTTATCAGCTTATTTTCGTGTGATCCAAAAGATAATCGGCATGAAGAAGACGAAGTTTTTAGATACAATGAGCATTATAATGTAGCTACACTTGATCCTGCTTTTGCAAGAAATCCGCCTATTATCTGGCCTACGAATCAATTGTTTAATGGCTTGGTTCAACAAGATGACTCTTTAAATATCATTCCTGATGTTGCTAAACGCTGGACGGTAAGCGAAGACACCAAAACCTATACATTTACCCTTAGGGACGATGTTTATTTTCATAAACACGAGCAATTTAAAACTAAGGATAGCACGCGTAAGGTAAGTGCTAAGGATTTTGTGTATAGTTTCAATCGCCTGAAAGATCCTTCAATTGCTTCTCCCGGAAGTTGGGTGTTGAGTAATGTTGATCGCTATCAAGCTATTAATGACAGTACTTTTCAAATCACATTAAAAAAGGAGTTTCCTGCTTTTTTAGGACTGCTTACTATGCGCTATTGCTCGGTTGTTCCTGAAGAAATCGGCTCATTCTACGGAAATGAATTTCGTTCTCACCCTATTGGCACTGGTCCTTTTAAATTTAAACGTTGGGAAGAAGGCGTGAAGTTAGTTCTTCGGAAAAATAACCTGTATTTTGAAAAAGACGAAGATGGAAACCGGCTTCCTTACCTTGAAGCTGTAGCCATCACTTTTTTACCTGATAAGCAAAGTGAATTTTTACAATTTGCACAAGGCAATCTTGATATGTTGAACAGCCTTGACCCTTCCTATAAAGATGAATTGCTTACCGCAACGGGAAAGCTAAAAGAGAACTATAAAAATCGTGTTAAGACAATTACAGGCCCTTTTCTAAATACCGAATATTTGGGTTTCTATTTAGAAAGTCCGTCAAAAGAAGTACGTTCAAAACTTTTAAGACAAGCAGTTAATTACGGGTTTGATCGGGTGAAAATGATAAAATACCTGCGCAACGGAATTGGAGAACCGTCAAACTCTGGTTTTATCCCTAAAGGTTTGCCGGGTTATGGCGCTTCGGGCTTTGAGTATAATCCAGGTAAGGCGCGCGCTTTAATCGCAAAATATATTGAAGAAACCGGTAACAATACTCCTAGCATCACCATTGGTACCAACAGTCAATATCTAGACATTTGCGAATATATTCAGCGGGAATTGGGCAAACTCGGACTTGAGATCAATATCGATGTGATGCCTCCTTCTACGCTACGCCAGCTAAAATCTACAGGAAAACTCGATGCCTTTAGAGCCAGCTGGATTGCAGATTATCCCGATGCTGAGAATTATCTTTCGCTGTATTACAGCAAAAATTTTACCCCAAACGGACCCAATTATACGCATTTTAAGAATGCGACTTTTGATAGCCTCTATGAATCAAGTTTTAAGCTTACCGATATCAATAAGCGTAAACTGCTCTACAAAAAAATGGATTCTATAATCCTAGAACAAGCTCCTTTTGTAACACTGTACTATGATCAAGTCATCAAGTTTGTTCATAAAAATGTAACCGGACTTAAAGCCAATCCTCAAGATTTTCTGGTTCTTAAACGTGTTAAAAAAACGTCAAAAGAGCGCTAGTAGCGTAACATTATCGTTATAAAACCTACCTATAATTAAACTATAAATTATGGGGTTTGGTGGTTCGGTATCTGCAATGTTGGCTTCGCTTAGACAAAATAAGTGCGAGCGTGTTTCTCGTTTTGAAAAGCCGAATACTCACAAAAGCAAAACCGACATCTCGCTAAAATTTAAAAAATTAAGCGAAAAAGAATTGGTTAAAGCTAAGGCTGAAATCAAACGAAAAAGCGAACTCCATAAAAGAAAAACGATGCTGTATACCTTAATTGCATTGATCATTTTAGCTGTTATAGTCTACTGGCTTTTTCTAGATTCAGGCAGACCACTAGTCTAAATTGCACAGCATAAACAAACTCCAATAAATGAGCTTTAAAATTAAACGATTGTTTAATTTTACGAACTCAAATTTGACTAATGGAATTGAATGAGAAACAGCTGCAAATCGTTCAGGTTGCAGAAAAGCTTTTTGCCGAGCATGGTTTTGCCGGAACTTCAGTACGGCAGATCGCTAAAGAAGCGAATATCAATATCGCGATGATCTCCTATTATTTTGGCTCCAAAGAAAAATTGCTAGAGCATATGGTAGTGTATCGTATGTCTGACTTTAAAGGAGCGCTTGACAGCATTATCAATCAGGATAATTCTTTTAAGTCACGTTTCAATCAAATTATCGAACTCTTCGTACAGCGTATACATAAAAACAATCGTATCTATAAAATTGTACATACCGAGCTTTCCAACAGCACCCGCTGCTTAACCTTTGAGCATTATTTAGTTCAAAAGAAGAATAATTATGATGCCCTAACCGAATTTATCAGTAAGGGACAAGAACAGCACGAATTCAAAAAGAATATAGAAATCCCGTTGATCATTCCGACCATTTTAGGCACCTATTTTGATTTTCATCACAACCAAGTCTTTTTTAAATCAACCTATAATCTGGACACTCCTGAAGCTATTGAGCACTATATAAACCACTCCATCGTCAAACATTTGCAAACCATGCTTTGTGCATTAGTGTGTCTAGAAGCTTAACAAACTGGTTTTAAAGCTCCACGTTACTTGATGAGCTGGCCTAATACCTTCTGTATTTGGCAGAATCCTCAAAAATATGTTCTAAGATCGCTGCCTCCTGCTCATCAAAAGGAATGTTGCGACGCTCCATCACCAGTTTAGCGGTTTGAAAAGCTTTATTGGTTTTATAAGTAGTAAAACCACTGGCTCCTCCCCAACTGAATGACGGAACAAAATTACGTGGAAAGCCGGTTCCGAAAATATTTACACTTACACCAATCACTGTTCCTGTATTAAACATGGTATTGATACCGCATTTGCTATGATCTCCCATCATTAAACCGCAAAATTGCAATCCGGTTTTTGCAAAACCCTCGGTCTCGTAATCCCAAAGACGCACTTCTTCGTAGTTATTTTTAAGATTACTGTTGTTAGAATCTGCACCAATATTGCACCATTCACCTAACACAGAATTTCCAAGATAACCATCGTGACCTTTATTTGAATACGCCATCAATACCGAATTGGTGACTTCTCCTCCAACTTTACAATACGGACCAATCGTCGTTCCCGTATAGATCTTTGCACCCATTTTTACAGTTGCATGCTCGCAAAGTGCAAACGGTCCACGTATGAGTGCTCCTTCCATAATTTCGGCATCTTTACCAATGTAAATAGGACCATCTGAAGCATTAAGCGAACAAAAATTTATTTTGGCACCTTCTTCTATAAAGATGTTTTCTGAATGCATGGTTTGAACCCCTTTTGGAATTTCAGCAGAAGTTCTTCCTTGGGTGATTAAATCATAATCCAACTGAATGGCTTCGTGGTTCTTACTGAAAATATCCCAGTTATTTTCAATCTTAAAAACACCTTCAGCGGTTACTTCTAATTGCTCGTAGGTATCAAAATCAATTTCTTCCTGAGTATCTCTAGTATAAAAAGCTACGATGTCATCCCCATCAAAAAGCGCCTGATTCATCTGTAAATCCAGCACTTGCTCGACTAAAATTTCTGTAGGAATATACGATGCGTTGATCATTACATTCTCTTCAAACTCAACCATCGGGAATTTATCAGACAAATACTCTTCAGTAATTGTTGACGTTGTGCTTCCTAAATGCTTTTCCCACTTTTCCCGAATGGTTAAAATACCGATTCTAAGATCTGCCACAGGTCTGGTATAGGTAAAGGGTAAAAGTTTTTTACGTGCAGGACCGTCAAAAAGAATATAGTTCATAAGTTTAGTGTTTCTGGGTAAGCGAAAATAAACATTTATCCTTAGAGAATGGCCATTGCGACTTTTAATAGGGAAGCGTCGAATTAAAAAAATACGAGTGTTCTGCCCTTTTATGGCACTAATAAAAAAAGCCCTTTAGCGAATGCTAAAGGGCTTTCATATATTAGAAAATGTTAGGGCTTAGTTACCGCCTTTTTCCATTTGCTTTTTCAATGCTGCAAGAGCATCATTTGCATCTCCTAAAGTAGGTGCGCTAGCTGCTGCAGAATCAGCCGCTTTCTTAGCTGCCTGCTTAACGATCTTAGCTTCCTCTTCTTTAAACAATGCAGTGTGTGATGCAACTACACGTTTAAAGTCTTTATTAAACTCAATGATTTGGAAATCTGCCTCATCACCTTTACCAAGTTTGCTTCCGTCTTCTTTCTCTAAGTGACGTCCTGGAATAAATGCCACGATGTCCTCGTTGAATTCTACAGTTGCTCCTTTGTCTACAATTTCTCCAATTGTACCGGTGTGCTTAGTTCCTACTGCAAATTCAGCTTCATATTTGTCCCAAGGATTGTCTTCAATCTGCTTGTGACCTAAGCTTAATTTACGTCCTTCTACGTCAAGCTCAAGAACTACAACCTCTAGTTTATCACCGATGTTTGTAAATTCTGATGGGTGCTTGATTTTCTTAGTCCAAGATAGGTCTGAGATGTAGATAAGACCGTCGATACCTTCTTCTAATTCTACGAATACACCAAAGTTAGTGAAGTTACGTACAATTCCGGTGTGACGAGAACCTACAGGATATTTAGAAGTGATATCTGTCCAAGGATCTTGCGTCAACTGCTTGATACCAAGAGACATCTTACGATCTTCACGATCCATAGTAAGAATCTGAGCTTCTACTTCGTCACCAACGTTTACGAAATCCTGAGCGCTACGTAAGTGCGTAGACCAAGACATTTCACTAACGTGGATAAGACCTTCTACTCCTTCTTCTACTTCAACAAAAGCACCGTAATCTGCGATTACAACAACTTTACCTTTTACTTTATCACCTACACTTAAAGTCTCGCTAAGAGCATCCCATGGGTGCTTCTTAAGCTGCTTAAGACCAAGTTGGATACGTGTTTTATCCTCATCAAAGTCAAGGATAACCACGTTAAGTTTCTGATCAAGATCAACGATCTCATTCGGGTGGTTGATACGAGACCAAGAAAGATCTGTAATGTGTACCAATCCATCTACGCCACCAAGGTCAACGAATACTCCGTAAGAAGTAATGTTTTTAACGGTACCTTCAAGAACCTGACCTTTTTCAAGCTGCCCGATGATTTCTTTTTTCTGCTCTTCGATATCTGCTTCGATAAGCGCTTTGTGAGAAACAACAACGTTTTTGAATTCTTGGTTAATTTTAACCACTTTGAATTCCATTGTTTTGTTTACATACGCATCGTAATCACGAATAGGCTTCACATCGATCTGAGAACCTGGCAAGAATGCTTCAATACCAAATACATCTACGATCATACCACCTTTAGTACGTGCTTTTACAAAACCGGTAACAATTGTACCATCTTCGTGAGCTTTATTTACACGCTCCCAAGCTTTGATCACACGCGCTTTACGGTGAGATAATACTAATTGACCGGTAGCGTCTTCACGCACATCAATCAATACCTCAACAGTATCACCAACTTTAAGATCTGGGTTGTAACGGAACTCGTTAAGAGAGATTACACCTTCAGACTTTGCGTTGATGTCTATAATAGCATCACGATCTGTGATGTTGATTACTTTACCTTCAACAACTTCGTCATCAAGAGTGTCAACAAAGTTTTCTGCAACCAGCTTTTCAAACTCATCTAGCTTGTCATCATCGATAGGATCAATTCCTTCTTCGTAATTGTGCCAGTTGAATTCTTCAAGAAATTTCTCAGGATTAGCTTGAGCAGCGCTTTCGTAACCTTTTGGTTCTTTAATTGCATCAGGAGTAGCAAGTTCTTCTGCTGCTGCAACATTTGTCTTAAGCTCAACTTCTTCCTGAGCTTCTGGTTTTTTATTTTCTTCAGCCATTGCTGATTAATAGTTTGTATTTTACGCTTTTGTGGAAACTAAACAACTCAAAATCGTAAAAGAGGTTTAAAATACATGTTTGGTTTCAAGAGATTCATTTTAAATCCCTCATCCTTTTGGGTTTCCAACCGTTGTCAAAAGGAGTGCAAAATTACATAAACTTTTCTAATTTTCTATTCTGAAATAAAAAATATGTTAGCAGAAAAATCCAGCACTACATTTACAGGGCAAACCGCTAGACATGAACTCTTTGGAAAGGTCTGGAAAGCTCCTGATCAAAAAGCCGTGGTTTGCATCATTCACGGTTTTGGAGAGCATTTAGGAAGGTATACACACGTCGCCGAATATTTTAATGCAAAAAATATCACCTGTTATGCAATAGATTTACCCGGTCACGGAAAATCTAACGGTAAACGTGGTGTGGTACGCTCCCTACAGGATTTTATTCTTGCAGTGGACTTTATTTATGAAAAAGCGTTTGAAGAAAACCCGGGAACACCGGTGTTTTTATACGGTCACAGTATGGGCGGCGGTATCGTATTACGCTACTTATTGATGACCGCGGTACCACCCGCAGGAGCTCTCGTCACTTCGCCCTGGTTAAAGCTGGTTAAGAATCCCGGAGCATTGCAAATAATTCTAGGAAGAATGGCTTTGACCTTTGCTTTAAACCCTGTGCAAGAAACGAAACTCGACCCTGCAGATCTTTCTAGGGATACCGAAGTTGGAAAAGCCTATAAAGAAGACCAACTCGTGCACGGCAAAGCTTCTTTAAAACTATTTTTTGGGCTAAATGACAACGGTGTTTATCTTATGGATAGAACTTTTGATTTTAGAACCAAAGTACTTTTAGCTCACGGTACCGAAGACAATATCACAAAATTTAAAGCTTCAAAAACTTTGGCTTTACGTCATCCCGATCAAATCGATTTCAAACCCTGGGAAGGTTTACGACACGAAACGCACAACGAACTCAACAAAGAAGAAATTCTTGAGTTTTATAGCAATTGGATTCTAGATCGCGCGAATTCTTAATAGCGTAAATTGCGGTTATTCAATTTGAGCAGTTGCATTTTTATATTTTGTCGGGTTAATTTAAATAGCTCAACCTTTTGTTTTTGATTGGGCTGTTGCCAATTGTAATAGGTTGTCACTTTCAAAAACGTAGGTTGAAACTGCTTATTCCCAAAATATTTGAGATTCACCAGCCAATCACCAGAACCTAGATCATCGATCAAAAATTCTTCTGAAGTATAGCCTTTGAGCTTTTCGTCTCTTATGCGTTCAGGGTTTTGCTCTAAGGTGTGATTCACCACATAAGGCTGATTTTGTGGATTTACAAATTCAAGTTCAAATTCGGCTTCAGAAGTGTTCCATTCAAACACTAATCGAACGTCGTATGCGAGTTCGCTTTTATTTTCAGGGAGGGAGAACTTAGCATCTGCATCGATCTTGTCTTTATGCTGAAAGTACAAAGCTTCCATCTCCCGATAAACAATCGCATCTATTCCTGTGCCGCTTAAACTGTCTGTGGTATTCATATAGCCCATATACATCAACCAGGCTTTTTGATAATTTTCAGCAGCGGCAAACGAATTGCCTAAATCCCGATACGATTGCGCATATTGTGGTCGCAGTCTGAATATCTTCTTATAAACCGAAAGTGCTTTTTCACGATCAGCGTTTGCTTCATAGGTATATGCGAGTACCTTCAGTGCTTCGGCATTGGTTTCAAAAGCGGTTTCCATTTCGCTTAAAACCGAATGTGCTTTATCGGTAGCTTTTTTATCATAAAAGTACTGAGCAACATCTGCATAAAATGCTACGTCTCGTGCATTAGTGACCAACGCTTCTTTATAAATAGTAAAAGCTTCCTCCAGCGTATTTGAATTTTCTAATTCTTTTAGATAATCAGGAGTTACTGTGATTAGACTTTCCATTGCAATAGCGTCATCTGAATAAACCTGTTGATTTCCGTAGGTCTTGTTGACTTTTTCCTTACGCTGTGCAAAATAAGCTCCTTTAGTACGCACCACGACAACTCCGTTTCTCGCTCTTGAGCCATAACGATTGGTCAATGACAAAGACCGAAGCACCATAACATCATAGACTTCAGAAACCTGAGGTAAAACATCACGAATATCATAATTTGTAGGATAAAATTGATTTCCATCAACATCCCATAACATTACTTCAGGAAGCGAAATTGTAGCACTCTTTCTTAGCATGACTCTACCACCAAGTGCAATAGTCAAGTCACGGGCAGCAAGATTTAAATCTTTCCCTTTAACATAGCTCGTTGAACCATTTTGAGTAAAAATTGGTCCCATTGAAGTGGGCATCCAAATAGGTTTGCCGTCTTCTCCTAACTCATCTGAAAAAGCCTCTATTTTTTTGACCTTTTCTTTAACCGTCACCTCATCAAGATCATTAACCTCGGGCAGCATTTTTACATTGAGCGTTTTTGTCACATCTTCTATTATGATCGTTACAGTTTGAAGCCCAACATAAGAAAATTGCAATTCTTGTCTTGGTGTGACCTCAATAGTATAATAACCCTTACTATCTGTTGCGGTCATTAAATCGGTACCCACGACAGCCACTTTTGCATGGACCACCGGCGTACCAAAACTGGTAACATAACCACTAACCTCTTGTTTGGTTTGTGCAAACAAACCATATGAAATTCCTAAAAACATCAAGAAGTAAACAATAAAAGCTCTCATAGCAAACTCAATTTTCACAATTACAGTAAGTTATATAAAAATATCAGTTAAAATATAATGTTGCTGCAAGAAATTGAACTTCAACAAGAAATTTAGAACATTGTCAAAATCAAATCTCAATTTTAGAGATTCTCCCATTTATAGATCGATATTTTAGAATTCAGCATAAATTCTTGTGTTGCCACAGACTAGGTCTGATTTTACTAACTTTAAAAGCACTAACTAAAATGTTTTATGTATGAATACAAAAATTACATTGCTATTCCTTTTGGCAGGAATAGTTGCCTTCGGGCAAAAAATCCCCAAAGACAAAAAGCAGCTTATTGCTTCTGTTGAAAATCACAAAGAGGACCTGATTTCAATTAGCGACAAAATCTGGGCAAATGCCGAAATCGCTTTTCAGGAAACCGAATCTTCAAAACTACTTGCCGATTATGCCGAGGCAAACGGTTTTACCGTAGAACGTGGCGTTGCTAATATTCCTACCGCATTTATTGCGACCTATGGAGAAGGAAAACCCGTAATAAGTGTTCTGGGTGAGTTTGATGCCCTCCCGGGAATTTCTCAAAAGGCTCAACCTACAAAAGAACCTCTTGAAGCAGGTGCTGCAGGTCACGGTTGCGGTCATAATCTCTTTGGGACCGCAAGTCTGGGCGCAGCCATTGCTGTTAAAGAAATGATCGAAGCAGGTGAAATTAAAGGTACTGTAAAATTCATAGGTACTCCTGCTGAAGAAAAGTTCTTTGGAAAACTATGGATGCTCGAAGCAGGGGTTTGGGATGATGTAGATGTTAATGTAAGCTGGCACCCTTCTGCAGATACCAAAGCAGATGTGCAAAGTTCGCTGGCTATGGTTGACTTTATTGTAGAATTTAACGGTCAAGCGGCACACGCTGCGGCAGATCCGTGGAATGGACGCAGTGCTTCTGATGCATTAGAGTTGTATACCACCGGAATCAATTATTACCGTGAACATATAAAACCTACCGTACGCATTCATTATCATATTCAAGACGGTGGTCAAGTGGTTAACGTGGTACCTGATTACAGTAAATTGTGGGTACGCGTGCGCAATACCGATACTAAAGGAATGCTTCCGGTTTTTGAACAGGTAAAGAAAATGGCAGAAGGTGCTGCGATTATGGCAAATGTAGATTACAAATATTCGCTTGTTTCCGGTATACGTGAAACATTAGTCAACAGAACCGGCGGAGCTGTAATGCAAGAGAATCTAGAACTTTTAGGCCCATTAGAATATACAGAAGAAGAAATCGCTTTTGGTAAGAAGATTCAAGAAATGACCGATAAACCTCAAGTAGGAATGGACAGCAAGATCTACCCTTTTGAGGAAACCAGAGAAAATCCCGGTGGCGGCTCTACTGATGTTGGAGATGTGAGCTGGAATGTACCTAATATTAATCTTGGAGTAACCGTAGCTCCTAAAGATACACCTTGGCACTCCTGGGCGGTTGTCGCCTGCGGCGGAATGTCTATAGGCCATAAAGGAATGGTAATGGCTTCAAAAGCCATGTCGATGACGATGTTTGAC
Organism: Leeuwenhoekiella sp. CH_XMU1409-2; assembly: GCF_037029365.1. Classification (NCBI taxonomy): domain Bacteria; kingdom Pseudomonadati; phylum Bacteroidota; class Flavobacteriia; order Flavobacteriales; family Flavobacteriaceae; genus Leeuwenhoekiella; species Leeuwenhoekiella sp. CH_XMU1409-2. The sequence goes on from NZ_JAYMEI010000006.1 coordinate 224,231, forward strand.
CTTTTTGACGATGCAAAACTAGTTGAAGAAGTAAAAATTGAATTTAAAAAACGAAAAGGTGACGACGTTTACAAAGCAATGATCCCTGACGGACCACCACCAATTGGCAACTAAAAAGAAATCCCCGTTCATCACTGAACGGGGATTTCTTTTTATAGTAACCTCTTCTACTAGCTGTTGAGCCTCATAATTGCTTTTTCATTAACAAATTCTTTGACTCCAAAGCCTCCGTGCTCTCTACCATATCCTGAAGCTTTTACACCACCAAAAGGCATATTTGGCTGAGCAACACCAAAACTGTTGATAAATACCATACCGGTATCAAAATGATTTTTAGCCAATTCAAATGCTGCTTCTTCATCTTTAGAGAAGATACCGCCACCTAATCCAAAACGGCTATCGTTTGCGATACGCATAGCATCTTCATTATCTTTTGCTTTGATTAAAGATGCAACAGGACCGAACAGCTCATCATCATACGCAGGTTGACCGGGTTTCACATTTCCTAACACCGTTGCAGGATAAAAGTAACCGTCACCCTCTGGTAACTCACCTCCACATAAAATTTCAGCGCCATTGGCGACACTTTCTTTTAATTGATCGTGCAACTTCTCACGTAAGTCTTTACGTGCCATCGGTCCTATGTCTACAGTATCATCCGCAGGATCACCGAATTTAATTTCTTTCATTCCGGCAACGAACTTTTCTTTGAATTCGTCGTAGACTTTTTCAGTTACCACAAAACGTTTAGCAGCAACACAAGTCTCCCCGTTGTTATAAATTCGTCCTTTAATACTCCATTCTACCGCAGTATCTACATCAGCGTCGTCTAGAACTAAATACGCATCGTTAGATCCAAGTTCTAAAACTGTTTTCTTTAAAGCTTTTCCGGCTTTTTCGCCAACAACTTTACCCGCTGCTCCGCTACCCGTCAAGGTAACTCCGCGCACTAAATCATTTTCAATGATCGCATCAGATTGTTCGTGCGAAATTCTTAGCACAGTAAAAATGTTTTCAGGTAGGCCGGCCTCCCGTATGATCTTATCAATTAATAACGCTGAACCGGTTACGTTTTCAGCGTGCTTTAATAACACGCCGTTTCCTGCCATCAAGTTGGCAATCGCATAACGAATTACCTGATAGGTTGGAAAATTCCAAGGTTGAATTCCGTAGATGACTCCAATAGGCGCATTTGTAATAAGTCCTTTACCGCCATCGGGCAAGGTGCGTTCTTCATCCTTCAATACTTCGGGTCCATTTTTCGCAGTGTATTCACAAATTCCTACACATAAATCGACCTCTTGTTCTCCCTGACTGGTAAGTTTCCCCATTTCCTGGGTCATCAATTTTACCAGTTGGTCTTTGTGCTTGCTTAAGCTTTCACCTATTTTATTAATAAATTCTGCACGCTTTTCTAATGAAAAAGTCTTCCACGTCAAAAAAGCTTGATGTGTTGCTTTAACAGCTTCACTGGCTTCTTGATCAGTCATCATTTTGTAACTGTTGAGCGGCTGTCCTGTTGACGGATTTATAGTTTGAATCGTATCACTACTTGAAGCTTGCTCTGTCGCAGTGAGCTTCTCTAAAACATCTGTACTCATAATTCTTCTTTTAAATAGTTTTCGGCATTGCTTACTATCAAGCAGCCGAGCAATTTTTATTTTAAAGTTAATGAGTAGCCTTGGTCAACCAAGTGGTTTTAGTAAAGCCTTAAGCACATCTTATGGGGAATTTAGCATATGAATCTTCAAATAAAGTCAAAAGGCAGGATTTAGCGTTTATGCTTCCACTGAAATAATAACTGAAGTATGATGATCAAGATGGAATAACCCAATCCCAAAGTCGCAACACCCGCCCATTGATAATGCTGCCAGGCATAAGCTCCAGAAACAGTACCAAGTGCTCCACCTATAAAATAAATGACCATATAAATGGTATTTACGCGATTGCGCGCTTCAGGATTCTGTTTAAAAATAATGTTCTGATTGGTCACGTGCAGGCATTGCAGTCCAAAATCAACAGCCAAAACGCCAATGACTAAACCGAGTATAGAAGTTCCGCTAAACTGAAAAACAATCCACGAGAGCACTAAGATGCCTGTAAAGAGGTAGATGAGTTTTTTAGAATTGTATTTATCATTCAGTTTCCCTGATAGTGTTGCGCCTAGAGCACCGATCATCCCTAAAACACCAAAAAGTCCCGCAGCACCACTTCCGTAGCCAAAATTGGTTTCCATAAGAAACACCAGCGTAGTCCAGAATGCGCTAAATCCTGCAAACCCCAAAGCTCCTCGTAACGCAGCAATTCGTACTTCGGGCTTTGTTTTTACGAGTTGTAGAAGCGACCGCATCAACTGCGCGTAGGTTCCTTTAAAATTGGTAGCCACGTCAGGCAACTTGAAATAAAGTAAAGCCGCATAAACAAGCATTATCACAGCGGCTACATAATACATAAAACGCCAGCCAAAATATTCTCCAACCATTCCGCTAAGAAAACGGCTTCCTAAAATCCCGATAAGCAAACCGCTCATCACGATCCCTATGGCTTTACCTCGGTTTTCTTCGGTAGCGAGTTGGGCAGCCATCGGCACAAACAATTGCGGCACTACAGATGAAAAGCCTACGCAAAAGCTAGAAACGGTTAATATAAACAGTGAAGGCGCTATAGCGGTTACCAATAACGAACTAATTATCGCCACAAAGTCTATTAAAATGATGTTCCTTCTTGAAAACTTATCCCCTAACGGAATGATAAAAAGCAATCCAAAAGCATAACCCAATTGTGTCGCCAACGGAATATTACTCACTTGCGCTTCGGTGACCGAAAAAGTTTTGGCCATTAAATTAAGAAGCGGCTGATTGTAGTAATTATTGGCTACAACAAGACCTGCTCCTGCAGCCATCAAGTAGAGTAGCCCACGATCGAGTTGGGTAGCTTTCATTAAAAATTGAGGGGTTTCAAAAGATTAGCATCTACCGTAGATACGGTCTTTTGCAAGTTGTAAAAGAATATGAAACTGATCTTCAATATTGGTATGCGTGTTATCTAGCAGAATGGCATCTTCTGCCTGCACAAGTGGAGAATCTTCACGAGAAGTATCTAATTCATCACGCTTCTGAACATTCTCTAAAACCGCCTCATAGCTTACCTCATCGCCCTTGGCTTTGAGCTCTTCATAACGACGGCGGGCACGCTCATCTGCAGATGCAGTCATAAACACTTTCAATTCTGCATCGGGAAATACCACAGTCCCAATGTCGCGACCATCCATCACAATACCTTTTTCTTTGCCCATCTCGTGTTGCTTCTGCACCATGAGTTTGCGCACTTCAGGAATCGCAGCGATCTGACTCACAAAGTTGGAAACTTCTAAGGTTCTGATCTCTCGCTCTACATTTTCACCATTTAAATATACATCTGCGATCCCGGTTTCTGCATTCATCTGAAACTTCACCGAAACCATAAACAAATGTCTAATCAATCCTTCTTTATCAAAATGCCCATCTTTTATAAAAAGCTTCCGCATTGCATAAAGCGTTACGGCACGATACATTGCTCCGGTATCTACATAAACATACTCGAGTTCTTTGGCCAGCATTTTTGCAACGGTACTTTTTCCTGTAGAAGAAAAGCCGTCTATGGCGATGGTAATTTTTTTCAAATGATTCAAGTTGAAGGTTAATGGTTTTGGAACCATCAGTTTAAATCTACATTTAAACCAAAAAATCCCGAGCTTGCAGCACTGTTATAACGCGCGTAACTGTAACTCAAGCGCAATTTATTAAACTTCACAGAGAAACCGGCACTTAGACCTGCAAAACTACGCTGGTCTACAATGCGTAATTCTTCCGCTCTGCGCACACTATATCCCAAACGAATATTGAAACCTTTATCGGGAAATAATTCTGCTGCAAAAATCATATGGCGGAGCGCTTCATCAAAGAAATTGACATTTTCTGGTGTAGTAGTTCCATTTAAATCTGAAGTTGCCCGCGCCGGATTAGCAAATGCTAAATTCCAATTCTGCAGATTTTCTAAGGTAAAATGCCACCGTAGCGGAACATGTTTTAACTTTTGAGAAATGCCCAGATCAACTTCAAGCGGTAATCGCTCATACGTCACATCATACGCCGTAAACTGCATCCCGATATTACGCACCACTCCGGCGATATTCAGCTCCAGTTCGTCATTCACATAGATAAATCCCAGATCTAATGCGCCACCCAACGAAGTGTACTGCTCCAATTTTGAAGAAATCAATTTAACATTGGCTCCGACAAAAAAATCTGTTCGCGGAATATTAAAAGCATAACCTGCAGAAAACGCCACTTCTCCCCCACTAAAGTCTGCTGTTGCATTACCGCGCTCATCATAGCCTTCAAAAGTTCCATAATTTACATAGGTTACTCCCGCGTGAAAAACACCACTGTGGCGATCGTATTCATAAGCATAACCTACGTTCCCATAATTTACATCAGCCAGATAATTGACATAATTCAGCGAAAGTTGATTATGCATCTCTGGGTTGATTGTCGCCGGATTGAACAATCCACTCGTGGGGTCGTAACTATAATCGGTGAGTAATTTACCGCCTAAAGCGGCTTGTTTTGGTGAAGAAACTAAATTTAAAAACTGATAGGTAGCGCGACCGCCCAACTGTGCCCAAAAATTGAAGCTTGTAAACAAGGCTAAAATTAAAAGTAGCTTTTTTACCATATCAAATCACCAAAAACCCTAAACGCAAAACGCTTACAAGTATACTTTATTTCTTACCCATTAAAAAACCCACTCCGTTTTTGAAGTGGGTTTCAATTTATAGTTTAAAATCTATTAAAGTGCTTTTGCGTGCTTTACCTTTTGATTAGTAAGTGCAATATCAAGCACTTCGCTCATATCATTTACATAATGAAATGTAAGACCCTTCAAGTAATCTTCATTGATCTCTTTAATATCACGCTCATTTTCTGCACACATAATGATTTCTTTGATGTGAGCGCGTTTGGCTGCAAGAATCTTTTCTTTAATTCCGCCTACCGGAAGCACTTTACCTCGCAATGTGATCTCACCGGTCATCGCAATACTTTTCTTCACCTTACGCTGGGTAAACAAAGAAACCAATGAAGTCAACATCGTGATCCCGGCACTTGGCCCATCTTTTGGCGTTGCCCCTTCAGGTACGTGAATATGCACATTGTACTTTTCGAATACTGTAGGATCAAGCTCAAGACGTTCGGCATTAGATTTAATATATTCCATTGCCAAAGTCGCACTCTCCTTCATCACTTTACCAAGGTTACCGGTAACGCTAAGGTTTCCTTTTCCTTTAGAAAGTATAGATTCTATAAAGAGGATATCACCGCCTACTTGCGTCCAGGCCAATCCGGTTACAACACCGGCAACATCATTATTTTCATATTTGTTGCGTTCTAATTTCGGTGATCCTAGCACTTCAACTACGGTCTCGTTATCAACTTTCACCTTGTACTCCTCTTCCATCGCAATATTTTTGGCTGCATAACGCACCATTTTTGCGATCTGTTTTTCTAAACCACGCACACCAGATTCACGCGTGTAGCCTTCCACAATTTTTTCTAACTGAGGCTTTGCGATCTTCAATTGATCTGTAGTAACGCCGTGTTCTTTCAATTGCTTCGGAAGTAAGTGACGCTTACCAATTTCTACTTTCTCTTCGATCGTATAACCGGTAACGTTGATAATCTCCATACGATCACGCAACGCCGGTTGGATGCTTCCTAGATTGTTTGCCGTAGCGATAAACATCACTTTTGAAAGATCAAACCCGAGTTCTAAGAAATTATCGTGAAACTCTGCATTTTGCTCAGGATCTAAAACTTCAAGCAAAGCCGAAGAAGGATCTTCCTGATTGCTGTTGCTCAACTTATCGATCTCATCTAAAACAAATACCGGATTGCTGGTTCCTGCCTTTTTCAAATTCTGAAGAATTCTACCCGGCATCGCTCCGATGTAGGTTTTACGGTGTCCACGGATTTCTGCTTCGTCACGCAGACCGCCCAAACTCATACGTACATATTCGCGTCCTAGTGCTTCGGCAACCGATTTTCCTAAAGAAGTTTTACCAACTCCCGGAGGTCCGTAAAGACATAAAATAGGAGACTTCATATCGTTACGCAGTTTTAATACTGCGAGATATTCAATAATTCGCTTCTTAACATCGTCTAATCCGTAATGATCGCGGTCAAGAATTTTCTTAGCGCGCTTTAAATCGAATTTATCTTTACTGAATTTATTCCAAGGAAGGTCAAGAAACAGATCCAGGTAATTACGTTGAATGCTGTACTCTGCAACCTGCGGATTCATACGTTGCATCTTAGCCAATTCCTTTTTGAATTGCTTGCCAACCTTCTCATCCCACTTCTTCTTTTTGGCACGCTCACGCATTTCTTCGATCTCATCTTCTTGAGAAACACCACCCAATTCTTCTTGAATGGTTTTCATTTGCTGATGCAAGAAATATTCACGTTGCTGCTGACTCATATCGTTATGCACCCGGCTCTGAATATCATTTTTCAGCTCCAGTTTTTGCATTTCGGTATTCATGTAGCGCAACGTCTGCAAAGCACGTTCTTGAAGATCATTGATCTCTAATAAACCTTGTTTTTCCTCAACAGTCAAGTTCATATTAGAACTCACAAAATTGATCAGGAACGACTCGCTCTCGATATTTTTGATCGCAAAACCGGCTTCACTAGGAATGTTGGGCGATTGCTTGATGATCTGTAGCGCCTGTTCTTTAATAGAATCAATGATCGCTTTAAACTCTGCCGAATCCTTCTCTGGTCTGGTTTCTGAAACCTCGCGTACCGTGGCAACCAAATAGGGTTTTTCGGTAATCACTTCAGCAATATTGAAACGCTTCTTCCCTTGAATGATTACAGTTACATTTCCGTCAGGCATTTTTAAAACACGTAAAATACGCGCCACCACACCTGTGGTATTGATATCGTCTGCCGAAGGATTTTCTACCTCACCATCCTTTTGAGAAACAACACCTATAATTTTTGAACCTTTATTCGCCTCGTTGATCAAGTCGATAGACATATCGCGACCCGCGGTGATAGGAATCACAACACCGGGAAATAACACGGTATTTCTTAAAGGAAGTATAGGTAAGGTTTCGGGTAATTCTTCTCTGTTAATCTCATCTTCATCTTCAGGAGTCATTAGCGGAATTAACTCAGCATCACCTTCAAAGTCCTGCAGTGACAGATTGTCAAGATTTGTAAATTTTGTTCTTGCCATATTTTTTAACGCCACATTGTCATAAATTCATTCACATAGAAAACAATGTGATCTTTTTTATTTGATTTAAACCCTTTAATGATGGGCTTTTAAGCTGTTTTATATCTTTCTTATAGTGTATAATTCAATTCTTATGCCACCTTAGTTTTTAAAGTAGGTGGAAAAAAATTACTTCAAACTGTAACAAACCACTTCCCAACGTATCTTTATACTGAAGCATTAACCTATTGAATACTACTAACCATCATATTGATCTGCTTTTAGAGCAATGTAAAAACGGAAATCAGCAAGCACAGCTTACGGTTTATAAAAGGTATTACAAAGCTATGTACAATACTTCGCTACGTATTGTAAAAGATAGCGCCGAAGCCGAAGATGTCATGCAAGAATCGTTTTTAAGTGCTTTTACAAAGCTTGAATCGTACAGCGGCGAAGCGACTTTTGGGAGTTGGTTAAAACGTATCGTTGTCAATAACAGCATCAGCAGTTATAACAAACGTGCCCGACTCAAAGAAGACGATCTCGATGATACGCTTTACAAGCTGGAAGAAGATCAAGGCATTACCGAATGTGACACTAACCAGCTCGAGGTGCAACGCGTTTTACAAACGATGAATCATCTCAAAGAAAACTATAGAATGGCGCTTACACTAAATCTGATCGAAGGTTACGATTATGAAGAAATGAGTGACATTCTGGGAATAAGTTATGCCAATTGCAGGACAACGGTTTCCCGCGCAAAAGAAAGTTTAAGAAAAAAATTGAGTGAGTTAATCACCGAATAATTATGAAAACGAATCTAGAAAACTGGTTTGAAGAACAGCGCGACTGTTTTGACATTGCCCAACCGGACGATGGTCACGAGCTGCGCTTCTTAAACAAACTCAAAGAAAATCAAACAGAAGAAAAGCCTGTCAAAAAGCTAGACTGGTGGAAACCTCTGGCTTCTGCTGCAGCAATTTTATTAGTGGTCTTTGCAGGATACGCTACCATAAAGCCGGCAAAAGACGGTGCAGAATTAGCAGCTGTTTCCCCAGAAATGGCAAAGACTCAGGATTTCTTCACAAAAGCAATTGAAGAAGAATTGTATAACATTAACGAGGCCCGAACTCCAGAAACTCAAAAACTGGTAGAAGATGCTCTTGTTCAGCTTGAAATTCTAGAAAAGGATTACAAACAACTTACCGAAGACCTCGCCACCAGTGGTGAAGACAAACGGGTGATCTACGCGATGATTTCCAATTTTCAGGCACGCATAGATCTATTGAATACTGTTTTAGAAGAAATTGAATCAATCAAAAAAATTAAAAACGACGTATATGAAGACCAATTACTATAAATATCTCTTTCTTTTTCTAGTTACCAGCGCGGTAACTTTTGCAAATGGCAACGATCCTGACCGCTTCAAAGGCAGGTATACCAAAGAAAAGAAGATCAATAAGCAATATAATGTGAATGCCAACGCCTTGCTCAAAATCAATAACAGCTACGGCAATGTTGATGTCATTTCTTGGGATCAAAACCAAGTAGTTATCGAGGTTCATATCAAAACCAACGGTAATGATGAAGACAAAGTGATCAAAAAACTTAATCAGATCGAAGTAGAATTTGAAGCTTCTACAGATATGGTTTCTGCACGCACAGAAATTGAAAGTACAAGTAGCTCGTGGTGGAGCAGCTGGACTTCTGGAGGGAATAATGTAAATATGGAGATCAATTACAAGATCAAAGTGCCGGTAACCAACAAAGTTGATCTCAGCAATGATTACGGCGGAATTTCAATCGACAAGATCAAGGGACAGGCTAAAATATCCTGCGATTATGGACATCTGGACCTGGGCGAATTGCTTGCAGACAACAACCAATTGAGTTTTGATTACACAAACAACTCCAATATCGCTTATATGAAAAGCGGAAAGATACGCGCAGACTACAGTGCCTTTACATTAGAAAAAGGAGAAAATATTGTGCTCAACGCAGATTATACCAAGTCAAACTTCGGAAGCATTAAAAACCTGCAATATTCTTGTGATTATGGTGCGGTAACGCTCGACGAAGTAAACAATCTACAAGGAAACTCAGATTACCTAAGTGTCAAATTGGGTAAAATAAATGGAAACCTGGATTTAAGTATGGATTATGGTTCACTACGTATTGATGAGCTCACTGCAAATGCCGGTAATGTGCGTATCAATACAGAATATGCAGGAGTCAAAGTAGGTTACAACGCTGCTTATAACTTCAACTTTATCATTAAGCTGGATTATGCCGGACTCAACGGGGAAGATGATTTTGAGATCACAAAACGCCAGATCGAATCTTCAGATAAGTATTACGAAGGCTACTACGGAAGTTCTTCAGCAAAAAACAACTTAAGCATCAACTCAGAATATGGAGGTGTAAGTTTTTATAAAGTCAATTAATCACTAATCAATCAAAAAATGAAAAAACTAGTTTTAATCTTAAGTATCGCGTTGCTTTCAACATCTGTCAATGCACAATGGTGGGGCAGTAAAAAAGTAAGCGGAAATGGTAATACCGTAACCGATACGCGTAATGTAAGCGACTATGACGAAGTAGGTGTTGCAGGCTCTTTTGATGTCATTCTTGTCGCCGGAGCAGAAGGAAAAATCACCGTAGAAGCTGAAGAAAACCTTCAGGAGTATATCATCACCGAAGTCAAGGGAGACAAACTCAAAATCTATATTGAAGATGGTGTAAGCTTAAGAACAAGCCGTAACAAAGACATCATCATAACCGTTCCCTTTACCGATCTTGAAAAGGTGAGTCTTGCAGGAAGTGGAGATGTTACTACAAAAGATGTGATCAATGCTCAGGATTTTAAATGTTCGGTTTCTGGTAGCGGCGATATGGTTCTTGAAGTTAACGCTCAGGATATAACCGCAGCTGTTGCAGGAAGCGGTGATCTTTCTCTTAGCGGAAGCACTCAAAAATCAAGTTTAAAAGTCGCAGGAAGCGGTGACGTACACGCTTCTAATCTAGAAAGTATTGATGTAGAGGCCAGCATTGCAGGCTCTGGAGATATCAGTGTATACTGTAAAGGAGGAACATTAAAAGCTACAGTAGCAGGCTCTGGAGATATCGTGTATTCCGGAAAACCTGATAAAGTAGATTCTAAAGTAGTAGGCTCAGGAAGTGTGAGCAATTAAGCATATGTTCATCAATCAAATCTGGAAAATGGCTGTCTCAAAAGGGTAGCCATTTTCTTATTCTGCCTGTTCCACAATACGCTTCCGCGGAACAAAAAACAATAGAATTACTCCTACGATAAAGAATACAATAAAGAACAAAATCGCATTACGTATGTTGTATTTGTCAGCGATAAATCCATAAGTAGACATCCCGATCACAATTCCTATTTTTTCTGAAACATCGTAAAAGCTGAAATATGAAGCAGTATCCTTCTCTCCTTCCGGAATCAATTTTGAATAGGTAGAACGCGACAACGACTGAATCCCACCCATCACGAGACCAACAAAAGCCGCGGTAAAATAAAACTGAAACGGAGTGGTGATCGTATAGGCATAAATACAAATCGCGATCCAGATGCAATTGATCACGATCAAGGTTTGAATATTACCAAACTTCGCCGAAGCTTTTGAAGTAAGCCAAGCACCAAGAACCGCAACCAACTGAATCAATAAAATACTTACGATAAGTCCGGTGGTACTGTCTGTAGTTCCCCAATCGAGTTCTTCGATCCCAAAATAGGTGGCGATAAGCATGATCGTTTGAACCGCCATACTGTAAACAAAAAATGCACTCAGGTAAGTACGCATCGGTTTATCTTCTTTCAGCTTTATCCATATTTTACGAAGTTCTTTAAAACCGTTGAATAGTACATTTTTGGTCAACTTTTCCTTCTTGTTTCCCTTAGGCAAATAATAGTAGGTGTACTGACTAAAACCAATCCACCACAATCCGGTAAGTACAAAAGATAAGCGTGTTGGCAAACCTTCGTCTTCAAAACCAAAAGTCTCATACATCAAGATCATCGCTAGACAAACGATGAGTAAAATCACGCTGCCAATATATCCTAGAGAATAACCTTTGGCACTTATTTTATCTTGTTGATCAGGGAAAGCGATATCTGGTAAATACGAATTGTAAAAAACCAAACTAGCCCAAAATCCTATCAAGGCGAGAAAATAACATAACAGCCCGAACCAGAGATAGTCCATATTAAACCAAAAAAGACCTATACAAGAAAGCGCGCCCAAATAGCAGAAAAACTTCATAAAAGTCTTCTTATTCCCTACATAATCTGCGATCCCGCTCAAAAACGGACTCAAAAAAGAAACGACCAAAAAAGCCGCGGCAGTCACATAGCTAATGAGCGTATCGTTATTAAAATTGTAGCCTAGAAAGTTTACCGTATCGTCTAAAATCTTACCATCTTCATCTTTTACAAGCGTGAGCGCTCCATAAAAAATAGGAAAAACAGCAGAGGCGATCACCAGGCTGTATACCGAGTTTGCCCAATCGTAAAATGCCCAGGCGTTCAAAAGTTTTTTACTTCCTTTAGGTAAAGCTTCCATAAACTAAGGTTGTTATTGAAGCGTCTAAAATAAGAAAGCCGCTTCAATGAAGCGGCTTTTACTTTTTATTTTTGCGTTATGCTATTTAAAAGATGTAACCCCGAATTTCTTTGCTTCGGCTGCTGCACGTGGTGCAATTTGCTGTAACGCCTGAATACGGGTATCTGGTGAGGGGTGTGTACTCAATAATTCGCTTGGCGCAGAACCCCCTTGCGCTTTCATACGTTCCCAAAGTTTTGGCGCCTCATAAGGATCATATCCCGCAATAGCAGCGATAATGGTACCTATTTCATCAGCTTGACTTTCGTGACTTCTGCTAAATGGTAAAATACCTCCTACCGTACTAGCCACACCATAATACTGATTAAAAAGTTGTCCTGCTCGAGAATCTCCTAACGCGATCCCTCCTGCTGCTCCAACGATCGCCTGACCTTGCTGAGCTGTCATACGCTGTGCCCCGTGATTAGCTAAAGCGTGCGCCAATTCGTGCCCTAAGATCATTGCTAAACCGGTTTCACTTTGTGCCACCGGTAAAATTCCTGTGTAGACTACAATTTTACCACCTGGCATACAAAAAGCATTTACGGCCTCATCTTGTACCAAATTATATTCCCAACGATATTCATCCAGATAATTAGGATAACCCAATGCAGTCATATAACGTTCTGCAGCTTTTGCTATATTGTTACCTACACGCTGCACCATTTGAGCTTCGGCAGTACCTCTCACAACTGTATTTTCTTCTAAAAATTGATTGTATTGCTGAAAAGCCATCGGGAAAATGGTTTCATTGCTATAGGCATTTAGGGTTTTCTTTCCGGTAAACGGACTGGTTTTACAACTTACAACCAGAAATAGGGTCCCTAATGCGACAAGTATTTGTTTTGATTTCATTTTAATCTATTATAGGTTAGTGAGTTGAAAATACAAATTCTACTCATCGGTATTTTAACAATTAGCTAAACTTTAGTACAAGTTGTGAAAATTATCCTATCATATGCACCACTGAAAAATCCTTCGGAAGTTTTAGAATTTTATCCTCCTTATCCAGATTATTCAAGTCGTATGCCACATTATCGACTGTGATTTTCTTTATTCTAAACGGCAGACCAATTAAGTTAAGTTTAATAGCTTCATATTCCGTTTCAAAAGTCCCGGTCTTAAACTGCTGAATGCTTAAATCTTTAGCCTTACCGGTAAGCTTAAAGTTTCTTAGGCTGTAACGCCCTTTTTTATAATCATAACCATCGCGGGCATCTTCATAAACACGAGATTCAATGGTATCTTCTGCATAATAAACATCAAGCTTCAGCTCTTCAATTTTCTTCTCGCCAACGTATTGCTGCACCGGATATCGCGGAATAATCGCTCCTTCTTTAACAAAAATTGGAATGGTGTCAAAATCTGCATCTACCCAAAGTTCGCGCCCTCCTTCTACGACTTCATTATTCCAGTAATCGTACCAGCGACCACGCGCCAGATACATACGACGTCCTTTAGAATTAGGTTCTAAAATAGGACAAACTAAAATATGGTTTCCGAAGATGAATTCATCGGTACGATAATGGGTATGCACATCGTCTTGATCGTAATATACAAGCGGTTTTAACATAGGAATACCTTCTGTGGCATACTCATGAAAAGCTGTATATAAATATGGAAGTAACGTATAGCGCATTTCTATAAACTTGCGCGTAATGTTTGTCACCTCATCATCAAAAGACCAAGGCTCCTGATCCCCGTGATGCCCGCTAGAATGTACCCTGCAAAAGGGATGAAAAACCCCCAACTGAATCCAGCGAACGAATAGTTCGCCGGTAGGTTGTTCTGCAAATCCGCCGATGTCTGTTCCTGTAAAAGACATTCCGGAGAGACACATACGCTGCACTTGGTTATTGGCGATCCAAAGATGCTCCCAAGTTGCTACGTTATCTCCGGTCCACGACGATGTATAGCGCTGCGCGCCACTGTATGCTGATCGGGTGATCACCAATGGACGCTTAGGATACACATAGCGTTTTACACCTTCATAGGTCGCACGTGCCATTTGTGTCCCATAAATATTGTGTGCTTTGCGATGACTGCAAGGATGTCCATCATAATCGTGACGCACATCGTCAGGAAACGTTTTTCCGGGGACTTCCATTACGGCGGGTTCGTTCATATCATTCCAAACCCCACGTACACCAATGTCGTGCACCAATTCTTTAAACAGGTCTGCCCACCACTCACGCACTTCAGGATTGGTATAATCTGGGAAAGCGCATTCGCCCGGCCATACCTTTCCTACCATATCTGGCCCATCTGCACGCTTGCAGAAGTAATCATTTTCTAAAGCTTCGTTATACACCCAATATTCAGGATCAATTTTAATCCCCGGATCGATGATCACAATGGTTTTAAAACCATCATCCAGTAGTTCTTTGACCATACGCTTTGGATCGGGAAAGTATTCCTTATTCCAGGTAAAACAACGAAAACCGTCCATATAATCGATATCCAGGTAAATCCCATCACATGGAATTTTTAGATCTCTAAATTTTTGCGCGATTCCCTTTACTGTGCTTTCCGGATAATAGCTCCATTTACATTGTTGAAAGCCTAATGTCCATAAGGGTGGAAGCTCCGGTTTACCGGTAAGATGGGTATAGTTTTGCACCACTTCGCTCATTCCCGGACCATAGAGAAAATAATAGTTCATCTCTCCTCCCGGCGCCCAAAAACTGGTCACATCGAGACGCTCATGGCAAAAGTCAAAGCTAGATTTGAAGGTATTGTCAAAAAAGATTCCATAGGCGTGTTTATCTTTTAAGCCGATATAGAAGGGAACCGATTTGTAGATAGGGTCTGTGTCTTTACCAAAGGCATACGAATCTGTAGCCCAATTGGTCACACGCTTTCCACGTAAATTTAAATGCACCGGCTTGTCGCCCATCCCGTAGAACGCTTCACCGGGATGTGAGCGCTTACTCATTTTAACAATGTTTCCGCCAAGGGTAAAACTCTCTTCATAATGAAAGCCTATTTCGTCTTCATTGATCAAGTTTCCTTCCCGGTCTAAAATCTTAGATTGTAAACTTATTTTTTCAATCTTGATGATAAGTTTAGCCGTGGTTACAATATAAAAGTTTTTGTTTTCAGAAAGCTCTAAATGATTGTAGCCTACGTGATTTTCAGGATCAATCGCATATGAAAAATCGTCCTCGAGAATTCCTCGGGTTCCGTACCTAAACCGTATCACGCTATCGCGTAAAACGGTAAGTTCTAAAATTACATTGTTTTGGGTGGTAAAATATAAAGTATCGACTTCTTGCCGTACGCTCTTGATCTCGTTTGGAAATTGATTTCCTTTTTGTTCTAACTCAGTATTAATAATCATAATAGCCTGTGTAAGGATGTTAGGCCTACTAAATTAAAGGTTTCCTGAGTTAATCTAAGGCTCAAAACCAAAAGATATCAACTACAACGTTAACACCAAGCTACTTTTATTATAACCGTCAAAAAACATAAGGCTCCAAGGTTTATTTAATACGAAAAGTTGGTTCCCAACAAAGGCTTTTGGCCGGCCGTGATCGGCAAACAGGCTTACCCAATAGAATTTACTTAAGACTGAAGACCATAACCGCGAGTGGTGCCAAATCTAAAGTGATAGAGTGCTCGCGACCATTCCACGCTTCTGCTTCAACCTTCACTTTTTTACTAATGAAATCTCCACTACCGCCATATTTCTTTTCATTACTATTGAAGAGTTCTTTTAACTTTGCTCCGGCTTTAGTCAACGTTTTGGGTACGCCAACTTTGTAATTCTCTCGTGGCACCGGAGTAAAATTGCAGATTACCAAAACGCTATTTTCAGCCTCATATCCCTTTCTTAGATAACTCAATACACTGTTTTCACTATCAGACCATTCGATCCATTCAAATCCTTCAGGACGGAATTGACGCTCATACAATGCAGGTTGCGACTTATATAGTTTATTCAAGTCTTTTACACATTCCTGAATTCCCGTATGAAAGTCATATTGTAGTAAATGCCAATCTAAACTTTCTTGAAAATTCCATTCGGCACTTTGCGCAAATTCCCCACCTTGAAAGATCAATTTGGTCCCGGGATGTGTGAACATATATCCAAACATCAATCTAAGGTTCGCAAAACGTTCCCACTCCGGGCCGGGCATACGATCAAAAAGTGAACGCTTCCCGTAAACAACTTCATCATGAGAAAGCGGCAACATAAAGTTTTCAGAAAATGCATAGGTCATACTAAAGGTGATATCGTTCTGATGATATTTACGATATACCGGCTCCTTCTTAAAATACTCAAGCGTATCGTGCATCCATCCCATCATCCACTTCATACCAAAACCCAATCCACCTAAAAACACTGGCTTAGAAACACCCGTATAACTGGTAGATTCTTCTGCGATGGTTTGTACATCAGGATAGTTTTTATAAACCGTTTTATTCAGTTCTTCAAGGAACGCAATCGCATCGAGGTTCTCTCGGCCACCAAATTGATTAGGCTCCCATTCCCCGTCTTCGCGAGAATAATCGAGATAAAGCATCGAGGCTACCGCATCTACGCGCAGACCATCAATATGGTATTGATCTAGCCAAAAAAGCGCATTGCTTATTAGAAAAGCGCGCACTTCGTTACGACCATAATTAAAAATCAAAGATTTCCAGTCGGGATGCCAGCCTTTACGAGGATCGGGATGCTCATATAAATGAGACCCGTCAAAATTACCCAAGCCGTGAGCATCTTCGGGAAAATGTGAGGGTACCCAATCGAGGATCACACCTATGCCGGCTTGATGCAATTTATCTACCAGCAGCATAAATTCTTCTGGATAGCCAAAACGGGAGGTTGGTGCGAAATATCCGGTCAATTGATACCCCCAACTCGGATCGTACGGATATTCCATTATCGGCATAAACTCTACATGGGTAAATTCCATTTCCTTGACATAAGCAACGAGTTCGTCTGCAAGCTCTGTATAACTCAGGCTTCGGTTCTCTTCCCCTGTTTTACGCCAAGAACCTAAATGCACCTCATATACCGAAAATGGCGTGTCTAGTGCGTTATATTTAGCCCGACTCGTCATCCATTTTTTATCTTTCCATTTATAATCTGCGGCATAAACAACCGAAGCCGTCTTAGGCGGGTGCTCGGCACGACGTGCAAACGGATCGGCTTTTTCAGTCTTTACATCATTATGACTTGACTGTATTTTATACTTATAAATAGCGCCCGGCATCACCCCAGGAATAAAACCTTCCCAGATCCCACTGCCATCCCAACGCACATTGAGTTTGTGATCGCCTTCTAACCAGTAATTAAAATCCCCTACAACAGAAACCGATTTGGCACTAGGTGCCCAAACGGCAAAGTAAGTGCCCTTCTCTCCTTCTAAAGTCATTGGGTGCGAACCTAACTTTTCATAAAGACGGAAGTGTTTTCCTGATTTGAAAAGATCGATATCAAATTCTGAAAATAGGCTGTGAACGTATACGTTACTCATAATGTTGTTGGTTAAGGATGTTAGAGATGCCTTTTAATGGAATGATCGCCCATCGCGGACGCGCATTGAGTTCATAACCCAATTCATATACGGCTTTCTCTAGTAAGCAATATTGTAATAAAAATTCAATTTCTTTAATGTAGCCAATATTTAAATTAGCGGTTTGTACTTCATTGATATAGGTTTTGAGAAACACGCCAATGATGTGGCTGTAAAGTACGTCTGCTACTTCAAAAAGCTCCTCTAGCTCAAAATCGTAAGACTCATAATTATTAAAAACAGTTGCATAGATCGCATAGTTGAATGATCTAAACATCCCGGCTATATCTTTAATCGGCGGTTGTTTTACCTTACGATCACGAATGGTACTCTCCGGCTCTCCTTCAAAATCGATGATATAAAAATCTCTATCCTGAACCAGAACTTGCCCAAGGTGATAATCGCCGTGAATGCGTAAGCGCTCACTTTTGAGCATTGTTTCGTCAAAATCGAGCAGTTGTTTCCGGATGATCTTTTTCTTGCTTAACAACTCGTTGGCCAATTCAAGCTGAAGGCCTTCAAGCTTATGCAAATTATTTTCGACAAGATTGATTCTATTTTCAAATTGATAGATCAATCGGTTTTTTAGCCATACAGAATAGTCGTTGCTGAATGCTTGCGGAGTAAACGCTGTATTGATGCGCTCCTGACCCAATGCGATATGCATCTGTGCCGTGCGCAATGCTAACTGCGAAACATCTTCAAAAAACTCGATAGGGCACCAGGCCAAGATCGAAGCAGGCACATCTGTAATTGAGATTTGCTCCAGATATTTGGTAGCCCGTAGCGTTTCTAATTTAGGTTGCTGCCGCGAAAGTTCTTCAAAGATCAATTTGAGGTTGTGCATAAAATATTCCCAGGCATCGCCTTCGTTGGGTACCAACTCCTGCATCAAGCCCAAGGTGATCACATTTTTATCGCTAAACTTCAAGGTGATGCTTCCTAAGTATTTTGGTGTATTATTGAAAATAGCTTTAGCAGTCAGGTACTTGCTTATTTCGTAATCAGGATTTTCATCCACATACACCCTTCTGAAGATTTTCAGCATATACTTATCATTGTAGATGATCGAAGTATTACTCTGCTCTACGCCCATCAAGCGGCTACTTTTATAGCCTTGAGATTGGTTGGAGCGTCCTCTACGATAAGCGACTTCTTTGTAACGGTACTTTTCGCCCTCAAGAATCTTTTCAAAAATCTGTTTTCTAAAAGACTCCAAGAGCAAGGCATCAACAAGAAAACCCGATGTTCCGTTCAGTTTTAAGTGCGCGATAAACTTATCGCCAACCACTTTTTGATCGGTTACAAAAGCGATGGGCAAGAAATAATTATGCACAAAAGCTTCTCTAAAATTCACCTCCAAAACGATCCCGTAAAACGTGTCGACGCCATCTTCTATCGGGAAGCTGTCGATGACTTCAATGTATTTGAGTGCACTGGCTTTACCGCCGTACCAACGCTGGTTAAGGATATAAGGTTCAAGAATATCATCGCAAAGTTCTTTCTTAAAGCGTTCTGATTCTAATAGCGCTTTCCAGTCGGTCTCGTATTTAAAAACGATGCGGCCGTCTATTTCCTGCTCCTGGTTCATGGTTGATTGTTTTGAAGTTTTGCGTTTCTTGTCTATTTATATATCTGGAAAATATGCACCGGTAAAGCCGGATGCAACTCGACATAATTCCATTCTTGATTCCAGGTATACGTGCTGTCTGTGATAAGATCTTTTACAACTACTTGAGACCCCGGAACAATATTCATTTTCTCATAAGGCAGTCTCACATTACCCGCTTGTTTATAATACGGATCAAGACTTACTACGATAAGCAATTCGTTATTTTTATCTTGATCCCACTTGTAATACGCCATAAGTCCGTCGTGATGCAACTCACAAAACTGAATATTGTTGGTTTGTTGCAACGCAGGCTGTTGCTTACGTATCCAATTCATTTTGGTAATGAGACGGGTGAGTTTGTTCTCGTGATTCCAATCCCAATGGGAGATCTGGTACTTTTCAGAATTCATATACTCTTCTTTCCCAGGTACACCTTCGGTCACCATAAATTCGTAAACCGGGCCATACAAGCCAATATTTGAACTCAAGGTTGCCGCCAGAGCATAACGAATAATATGTTGTGCTTCATTGGCTCCTTGTAAATGATACGGATTAATATCTGGTGTATTGGGCCAGAAATTAGGTCTAAAGTATTCTCGCATTTTGCTTTGGGTAAGCTCGGTCATATATTCTACCAACTCGTGTTTGCTAGTACGCCACGTGAAGTAGGTGTACGACTGAGAATAGCCTTGTTTTGCCAGTTGCTGCATCACCTTAGGTCGGGAAAAGGCTTCAGCCAGGAACAACACATCAGGATGTTTTTTCTTGATTTCTGCGATAAACCAATTCCAGAAGTAATACGGTTTGGTATGTGGATTATCAACTCTAAAAACCTTAACCCCAAAATCGATCCAATGAAAAGCCACGCTAAGCAGTTCTTTCCAGAGGTTTTTGTAATCTTCAGATTCCCAATAAAAATTGACAATATCCTGATACTTCTTTGGTGGATTCTCAGCGTATTGCATCGTACCATCCGGTCGTTTTCTAAACCACTCCGGATGCTCCTTTAAATACGGGTGATCTGGAGCTGCCTGAAATGCCAAATCCATCGCAACTTCTATCCCCAAACTTTCGGCGTGTTTGATAAGGTTTTTAAAATCTTCTTCAGAGCCTAATTCCGGGTGAATGCTTTTATGTCCGCCAAAACGTGAACCAATACCCCAAGGCACACCGCTGTCGCCTTCTTCGGCGTTGGTTGCATTATTTTTTCCTTTTCGGTTTACTTCTCCAATGGGATGAATGGGTGGAAAGTATAACGTATCAAATCCCATATTTGCTACACGCGGCAACAAACGCTCACAATCTTTAAATGTACCGTGTTGCCCGGGCTGCTTACTAGCCGATCTTGGGAAAAACTCATACCAAGTACTAAAACGCGCTTTTTCCCGGTCTACATATACCTGAAGCGTTTTGCTTTCGTGCGCAAATTTACGTTCCGGATGATCTTTGAATATGCGGTGTAAATCGTGAGAAACGGCATAACTACAGGCCTCGTCATAACGATTTTCATCCTGAAACACTTCCTTCAACATTTTTACATAGTGCTTTCCGTCTTCATCCAACTTTTTTACTACCGCATCAAGATATTGAACGCCGTCCAGCAGCTCACTTTTAATATATTGGCCGTCCTTTAATTTGGCCTCTGTACCGTGTTGCCAGTTCAATGCGTGATCTACCCACCCACGCACTTTATACTCATAAAAACCCTGCTGCTCAACAACAAAAGTCGCCGCGTAGCGATCATTGCCTTGATGCTCTAACCGCTCTGTTTTCCAAATTTTATCATGCTCGCTTTTAAAGCAAATTTCTGCATCGATCACATCATGGCCATCCCCTAAAACATCTGCAGTTACGTGTATGAGTTCGCCTACAACTCTTTTGATAAAAAAATCCCCGCCTTGAAGCTGGGGTTCTACATTCTCTATAACAATACGTTCTCTAGTCAAGGGTGTTAGTTTTTTATTGGCACCGCCAAAGGGTTTAATTCTCCGAAGCCTGCCTTTGTCGTCAGACAGGCTTGCTTAGAAATTCAAAATTCGTTTCCAAGCATGGACTTACCCTGAGGTAGTTTACTTTCAATTGATTACCCTTAAAAATAGCAATAATTAATTAGAACCACAGCCCAAATAAGAATTTGACAAAGGCTTAACAGAATATACACACGTTAGTCTTTTGTTAAAAACACGACTACAGTAAACCAGTACTTGCTGCAATACGTAATTTTATAAAAAATGTATTATGAAAAAGTTATTTATACTCGGGCTATTGATTAGCCTAAACGCTTGCAAGGGCACCGCTCAAAATGATAAACAGGAACAATTTCCGGTATCAAAAACCGAAGCAGAATGGAAAGCGGAATTGACCGATGCAGAATATCAGGTTTTGCGTAAAGAGGGAACTGAACGCGCATTTAGCAGTGAATTACTCAACATCAAAGAAGAAGGAACTTATGTATGCGCGGCCTGTCAAAATCCGGTTTTTAAAAGTTCAACCAAATTTGACAGCGGTACCGGCTGGCCTTCTTTTTACGACTACATTGAAGGCAATGTTGCTTTTTCTTCCGACAACAAACTAGGCTACACCCGCACCGAAGAGCATTGTGCCAGCTGTGGAGGCCATTTAGGACACGTTTTTAACGACGGACCAAAACCCACCGGAAAGCGCCATTGCATCAATGGGGTCGCTTTAAATTTCGTTCCCAAAAAATAAAGGCGGGAGCCACCAACGGGAGAAACACTTGTAACCTAATTATTAAAAGATTTCCGCCGAAGCTTGTACTGAGTGAATCGAAGTGCGGATAAAATGATTTCCGCCTGCGCGGAAATGAGAAATTAGAATTTTAATTATGAAAGAATACCCAATACAAAAAACCGAAGTGCAATGGAAAGAAGAACTCGGTCCTGAACGTTACCATATTTTACGCGGTAAGGGCACTGAGCGCCCGCATACCGGCAAATACAATTTGCATTTTGAAAAAGACGGTACCTATCACTGTGGCGCTTGTGATGCAAAGCTTTTTGAAGCCAACAGTAAATTTGAAAGTGGATGCGGCTGGCCCAGTTTTGATGAATCGATACCCGGAGCTGTAGAATATATCCGCGATACCACCTTCGGAATGATACGCACCGAAATTCTCTGCGCTAATTGCGGCAGCCACCTAGGTCACGTTTTTGACGATGGCCCAACAGAAACCGGTCAACGCTACTGTGTAAACTCAGCTTCAATAGATTACGAAAAAGAGTAATCAAAAAATCAGGAAGAAGGCTAAATAGAAACTGCGTTAATGTTTTATTAAAATAAGAGCTTTAGCATAGTTTTAAAAGTTTCGGAATGACTCTTGATTTATTTTTAGCAATAAACATTAAAACAAAAAACGATGAAAAAATTATTTACAATACTTAGTATAGTAGCTTTAGGATTTACAGCCTGTGAAGGAGACCCGGGGCCACAAGGACCTCCGGGAATTGACGGAACTGCACTAGTTGGAAGCACTTATGAGACTCCAGCAGTAGATTTCTCTGTAGACAACGACTTTTACCGATTTACATTTCCTAGTAATATTGTGAACGGTGATGCCGTCTTGGTTTATCGTTTAGAGGATGTGGTTGATGGTTTAGATGTTTGGGAACCATTGCCTACAGCGACCATATTTTTCGATGATGGTGGGTTTTTACAGTATCGCTTTAACTATACTCTAGGTGATGTAGATATTATTTTAGAAAGTGATGATATTTCACTTGCCGGTGCTGAATTTACTCAAGATCAAATTTTTAGAATTGTGGTAGTCCCTTCTGATCTTGTAGCAGAATTTAATGGAGACTTCTCTAACTATTATGAAGTAATGAGCGCATTAGAATTAAGTGAAACTGATATTCAAACGCTTCAATAGATAAGCACTAAGAATAAAACTTATGAAAGGCTTACTCACGGAAATAAGACACTGTTCCGTTTGTAAGCCTTTTTTGCCTTTAGGCGCTAACCCTATTATTTCGGCATCGCCAAAAAGCAAAATTGTGCTAGCCAGCCAGGCACCCGGGAAAATCGCACATGAAAAATCAATTGCTTGGGATGACCCCAGTGGCCGCAGACTACGGGCGTGGTTAGGTGTAAACGAAGATACCTTCTACAACCCCGATAATTTTGCTGTGTTACCTTTAGGCTTTTGCTTCCCGGGGAAAGGCAAAACCGGAGATCTTCCTCCCCGACCAGAATGTGCTCCGCTTTGGCATCAAAAAGTGATCGAGCATTTTGAAGAAGATCCGTTATACATTTTAATTGGCAACCACGCGCAGAGCTATTATCTGCAAGACAAGCTTACCCTAACCCAACGTATTCAGAATTTTGAGGCCTATCTTCCCAAGTATTTTGTGCTTCCGCATCCCTCGCCGGTAAATCATTTCTGGATGAATAAAAACAAATGGTTTGAAAGCGATGTGATTCCACAACTACAGCAAGAAATTAAGCAACGTCTTCAGTAAGCTTTTGAAAGAAAATCCTAAGTCTAAGTTGGTTCGTTTTTTAGACTTTTAATGCGTAAATTCGTGCCTCAAATTTCACTGAAAACTATGAGTAAATACGATATTATTGTCTTAGGAAGTGGACCCGGTGGTTATGTTACAGCTATTCGTGCTTCACAATTAGGTTTTAAAACCGCTATTGTAGAAAAAGAAAGCCTTGGGGGCGTTTGTTTGAATTGGGGTTGTATCCCTACCAAAGCGCTTCTTAAAAGTGCACAAGTTTTTGAATACCTTAAGCATGCCGAAGACTACGGTCTTAAAGTAGAAGGTGCAGATAAAGACTTTGATGCAGTTGTAAAGCGTAGCCGTGGTGTTGCAGAAGGAATGAGCAAAGGTGTTCAATTCTTGATGAAGAAAAATAAAATTGACGTTATTGAAGGTTTTGGAAAACTAAAACCAGGTAAAAAGGTTGACGTTGATGGTACCGAATATAGCGCAGACAACATCATCATCGCGACCGGTGCGCGTTCACGCGAACTGCCTAGCTTACCGCAAGATGGTAAGAAAATCATTGGTTATCGTGAGGCGATGACGTTGAAGGAGCAACCTAAGAAAATGATTGTTGTAGGATCTGGTGCGATAGGGTGTGAATTTGGTAGTTTTTATAACGCTATGGGAACCGAAGTTACCATCGTAGAATATATGCCAAACATCGTTCCTGTAGAGGACGAAGAAGTTTCTAAGCAATTTGAACGTAGCTTGAAAAAAGCCGGTATCAATATTATGACCGGTTCTTCAGTAGAGTCTGTAGACACCTCCGGAGACGGTGTTGTTGCTACTGTAAAAACTAAAAAAGGCGAAGAAAAACTTGAAGCTGATGTTGTCCTTTCTGCAGTTGGTATTAAAACCAACATCGAAGGCATTGGTCTTGAAGATGTAGGCATCATTACCGATAAAGATAAAGTGATTGTAAATGACTGGTACCAAACCAATATGCCGGGTTATTATGCGATTGGTGATGTAACTCCTGGTCCTGCATTGGCCCACGTTGCTTCTGCGGAAGGAATTATTTGTGTTGAAAAACTTGCGGGAATGCACGTAGAGAAATTAGACTACGGCAATATTCCGGGATGTACGTATGCTTCTCCTGAGATCGCTTCAGTAGGAATGACTGAAAAGCAAGCTAAGGAAGCAGGGTACGAACTAAAAATCGGAAAATTCCCATTCTCAGCTTCTGGTAAAGCAAGTGCTGCCGGAAATAAAGATGGTTTTGTAAAAGTTATTTTTGATGCGAAATACGGTGAGTGGTTAGGTTGCCATATGATTGGTGCCGGCGTTACCGATATGATCGCTGAAGCTGTTTTAGGGCGTAAGCTTGAAACAACTGGTCACGAAGTGCTTAAAGCAGTTCACCCACACCCAACGATGAGTGAAGCGGTGATGGAAGCTGTTGCTGCAGCTTATGATGAAGTAATTCATTTATAAGAGACTTTAGACAAAATTAAAACCCCTGAAATTGAATTCAATTTCAGGGGTTTTTTGTTTTTGGATATTAATTCTCTACCCTAATGCAATCATAACACTAAACAGGTATCAAATCACAAAAATAGAATTGGGTATCCCAAGGTTTTTCATCTTCAGAAAAACAATTGTCTTCTTGATCAGCTTTGGGTTGGTACGAGCGCTCCACGATTTCCCCTACTTCAAAAGTTACAGGCTTAGAAAAAAAAGGTCCGTCAAAAACAAAGGTGTGGAATTCGCCATTCTCTCCACAAGGGTCAACATCCGGAGGTAAATCGGCTATAAACTGATGATCTATAATTCTTCCGGTAAAAGATTGATCGAGATAATTTCCATTAACGCAAACAGTAATCGCCTTGAAACCCAGATCGATAAATTGAGTAATTAATTGTTTGGTATCCTTTTTCCAAAGCGGATAAACTCCTTTGAGTCCGACTTGAGCCAACTGCTCATCACGATACGCTTTTAAATCTTCTAAAAAGATATCCCCAAAAATACTGTGTGTGTTTCCTTCATCAACTGCCTTTCGGGCTGCTGCACCCAAGATTTCAGAATATTCGGTCATTGAGATGGTGCCGTGAAGTAAAATTTTTTCTAATGGAAAACCAAGTGCTTCCGCTTGACGGTTTAATAATTCTTCGCGCAAACCGTGCATAGAAACCCGGTCAACATCCGTATTTATAGTCGTGACGAGTTTGGTGATCTCAAATTCTTTTTCGGCTAAAATGGTGTACAAAGCCAAAGCAGAATCCTTACCACTACTCCAATTGAAATAGGCCTTTTGCAAAATACTTATAGAAAAGATTTGATCGCCAATTCGTAGCTCTGCAAACCAAAACCTACGATGATTCCTTTAGCGTGTTTAGAAATATAGGATTGATGACGGAAGGCTTCGCGTGCAAATGTATTTGAAATATGCACCTCGATCACCGGCACAGAAACCGCAGCGATAGCATCACCAATTCCTACTGAAGTATGCGTGTATGCGGCAGCATTAAGCACAATACCATCAAAAACACCATCGGCGTCTTGAATTTTGGTGATCAGATCTCCTTCGCTATTAGACTGAAAATAAGAAAGCTCAGTCTCCTTAAATTGAAACTGAAGCTTTGAGAAATAATCTTCAAAAGATTGATTTCCATAAACATCAGGTTCGCGTTTGCCTAACAGGTTAAGGTTAGGACCATTGATAACAAGTATTTTGAGTTCTTGAGCCATTTTCATTTGATTGTTGCGTAAAGGTAATTTAAAAATCGCCTATAAAAAAAGCCCCGCACATGCGAGGCTATACTTTTTGGTTGGTCGTTTAGTTTGTTTTAGAATACAAAACCTACACCTGCCTGAATCGCATAGTTGTAAGCACTTACATTGTCGTAAACTTTGGTGAACCCTCTGGTATAACGCCCTTGAATGAATAACCCGTTATCAAACTGATATTCTAAACCGGCAGCAGTACCAAACTCAAAGTCGTTTGCACCATCCTCGATATCAATATCTCCGGAAGAAGAAGTAGGTTGAAAATCGATCTCTTCACTTACCAAGAAGTTAAACGAGGGACCTGCCTGAATGCTCAAACCATCAGCAAGATAAATTTTTGCCAATAACGGCACCTGAATGTAATCTAATTGATACTCGATATTATCGTCAACGTCAAAGGTGTTGTCTTCGTCAATAGCTGCAATGGTAGAACCTTGTGCTGAATAAATCACCTCTGGTTGTATAGAGAACATTTCTGAAACCGGTAACTCAGCAACAAGACCTGCATAAAAACTCGTTCTGCTTTCCTGATCGGCAGCATCGTCTCCGGCAAGATTAGCAAAGTTTACACCACCTTTTGCGCCGAAGTGAAACGCATCCTGAGCTTGAGCAGCTGCACCACCCAAAACCATAAAACTCGCAATTAAAAATAGCTTTTTCATAAGAATAATTTGTTGTTTAAATTTTGAACAAAGCTAGATGCTGCAAGGCTTCACAAGTATTAATGATTCTCTAAGCTTTCTCTAAAATATTGCCAACAACTCGCCTTTACGAAACTTCTTGATTTTCTGATTTTTAGTAAAAACTCAGTTTGGAATCATCCTAAAATCCATTCGTATAAAGTTGAAAGAGAACCACTTTAATTTTATTGTATTAGAGGTAACTTTTTTATATTTTCTTAAATAGTGTTAATGCTCCAATCGTGAAAAATTAAATGGGAATAATTCTAAAGAAGATAAAGTAAACAACTTTAGGGCAAGTCCATGAAGCATTGCTTGGAAACGAATTTTCAATTTTGAGGTATCACGTTTATTACTTGGGGAGCGCGTAAAACCCTTAGACGGCACCCATAAAAAAAGCACCTTAAAAAGATGCTTTTCTGTATTCGTTTGCGGTTAGGTTGTTTAAAACATAAAACCAATTCCTGCTTGTACTACAGAGTTTCTTCCATCTGCGTTATCGTAAATTTCAGAGAATCCTCTTGTATAACGTCCTTGAATCAAGAATCCGTTAGCGAACTTATATTCTAGACCTACTGCGCCACCAAATTCGAATCCATTTGCTCCGTCTTCGATATCAATATCTCCGCTATCGCTTGTTGGATCAAAGTCGATTTCTTCATTAGCTAAGAAATTAAAAGACGGACCTACTTGTACACTCAATCCTTCAACTAAATAGATCTTCGCAAGTACTGGTACTTGTATGTAATCTAATTGATATTCTACATTATCATCAACATCAAACGTGTTGTCTTCATCAAAAGATGCTAGAGTGGCTCCCTGTGCAGAATACAAGACCTCTGGCTGAATAGAGAATTTATCAGAAACCGGGATTTCGACCATTGCACCTACATTAAAACTTGTTCTTCCGTCAGGATTTTCTCCATCTTCATTTGCAATAGTTGCAAAGTTAGCACCACCCTTGATACCAAAATTCCAATAATCCTGGGCTTGAGTTGCAGTGGTTCCTAAAACAATAAAACTGGCTATTAAAAATAACTTTTTCATAATTTTTATATTTAGATTTGAGACAAAGCTAGGAGGGTTAGCTACACGAAACTATTAAGGCTTTGATAAACTATTTTTAAAAGCTTCCTAAAAAAACCGCATTTCATTTGTGAATTGGCAAAATTCGTTAATAGACTATAAATTATTCTTAAAGATAGAACGAGGACTTTCTGAGAATACGGTTGTGAATTATGGTTTAGACATCAACAAGCTCATCAAGTGGATCGATGAACATTCGATTGAAGCTTCACCTATTTCCATCACTAAAGAACAGCTGCAAGATTTTATTTATACCTATGCAAAAGAACTCACGGCCTCATCGCAGGCCCGACTTATTTCAGGCTTAAAAGGATATTTTGAGTATTTGGTTTTTGAAGATTATCGTAAAGACAATCCCACCGATCTTATTGAAGCCCCTAAAATTGGCAGAAAACTTCCCGATACGCTTTCTGAAGATGAAGTGAATCGCATTATTGATGCGGTAGATCTAAGCACACCACAAGGCGAACGTAATCGCGCCATACTAGAAACCTTATACGGTTGTGGTCTACGAGTGTCTGAAGTTTTAAATCTTAAACTTTCTGATTTGTTTTTTGATGAAGGCTATATTTTGGTTACCGGTAAAGGAGACAAACAACGCTTTGTGCCCATTGCTCCCATCACCCAAAAATATATTGAGATTTATCGGGATCAAATTCGCATTCACGAAACACCTAAGCCCGAATTTAAAAACATCCTATTCCTCAATCGCCGCGGCGCGCAACTTACAAGAGCGATGATCTTTACCTTGGTTAAACAACATACCCAAAAAGCCGGAATCAAAAAGAAGATCAGTCCGCATACGTTTAGACATTCTTTTGCGACACATTTGCTTCAAAATGGAGCCGATTTAAGAGCCATACAACAAATGTTGGGACATGAAAGCATTACTACTACCGAAGTGTATATGCACGTCGATCGCTCCCATCTGGCAGATGTTTTAAATACGTTTCACCCAAGAAAATAATCGAAGAGAAAACTACCTCTGGAAAAGCCTGTGCGAAATAAAACTTTTTGCGATGCCAATAAAAAAATCCCGAATCAATTCAATGACCCGGGACTCTTCACTAACCAAAAAAACTTACTTACTTAACATTTAGGAGATCTCGATCAAGCGTTTTGCCTGAACTTTTGCTTCCTCCTTTTTTGGGATTACTATATTGAGCACCCCATTCTCATAGCTAGCTTCAATCTTTGCACTGTTCACTGTATCTGGTAAGCTAAAGGCACGTTTAAAAGTGCTATAGCTAAACTCGCGTCTGGTGAATCTTCCTTCTTCTTTAGTCTCAGCTTCTTTTTGCTCTTGAGCAGAAATGGTGAGCACATCATTATCTAACTCAATATTAAAATCTTCTTTGGTTTTACCCGGAGCAGCAACTGCTACTTCAAATCCACTATCTTTCTCGATGATGTTTACTGCTGGAATGCTCACGCCTATGCTATTAACATTGGTTGTTCCTCCCAGCCAATCGGTTTTAAACATATCATCAAAAATGGATGGTAACCAGTTTTCGTTTGTTCTTTTAACTAAGCTCATATCTCAAAAATTTTGTTGTTATTAAGTATTACACTCAATTAATAGCAAATTGGATACCACTAGAATTTAACCGACTTTTTGTCTGTTTTTATTGAAACACAAACGTCAAAATGGCATTTTAAATAATTATAAGACCTAAAAAAAGCCCGACTTTTCAGCCGGGCTCTTTCTACTAACTAAAAACTGCATTTATAACGTACTCTCTAATTTTACAGGTACGTGATAAGTTTGTCCCACTAAAGCTTTAGAATCAAGCTTTTTGTAGTTCAAACGCCCCTGAATATACTTTTCAATAGAGGCATCTTTTGAGTCTACGTTTAGCACAACTACTTCGTTGTCGCTATTCACAGTAAAAGATACTTTAACCGATGTGGTTTGCTCCACATTAAAGTTAGGCTCTGCTAAAAGATTTGCCAGTTCTACATTCATTGCACGCTTTACAGCTGCGCTTGTAGTTTTTGAGCTTGGCTCGGTTGGTTCAGTGGTGTTTGCGTTTAACGCTGTACCGCAGATGATCGCAACTGCAAGTACCATTGTTTTAAAAGTTTTCATAATGTTTGATTTTTGAATGATGTACTAAAAAGACGGCTCAAACCTCAAACAGTTACACCTCAACATTGTTTTTAACAGATTATTAACGAAGTTAACAACTGAAAACCAAAGAGTTAGAGCCAAAACTAAATCCATTAAGCTAAATACATTCTTCTGAATTACAATCATTTACAACTACTACAAGCTCTCAACAAATAAACTATCGCGCCCCATGCTCAAACGTTATAGGTTAACACCAAATTTTCAGATTCGGGATATACCAGTAGTTAACGAGAAAGCGGCATTTCATCATTTAGGTGCCAATAAAAAAGCCTCAGTCAACTGACTGAGGCTTAAAATTCCGATGAATCGGATGTATTTTAATTAGTGTTTATGCTAATACTTGCTGTACTTTATCTGCAGCTTCCTTAAACTGAATAGCACTTTGAACATCAAGACCACTATTGTCTATCAATTCTTTTGCGATATCAGCATTGGTTCCTTGAAGTCTTACAATAATAGGCACATTGATCGTTCCCATGTTTTTATAGGCATCAACAATACCTTGTGCAACACGATCGCAACGAACAATACCACCAAAGATATTTACAAGAATCGCTTTTACGTTAGGATCTTTAAGAATTAAGTTAAATGCAGTTTCTACACGTTCTGCATCCGCTGTACCTCCAACATCTAAGAAGTTAGCCGGCTCACCACCCGCTTGCTTTATAAGATCCATAGTTGCCATTGCAAGTCCGGCACCATTTACCATACAACCCACGTTACCATCAAGATCAACATAGTTAAGACCAACTTCTTTCGCTTCAACCTCTACAGGGTTTTCTTCACGCTTATCACGCATTGCTGCGTAATCTTTGTGACGGTATAATGCGTTATCATCTAAAGACACTTTAGCATCTACAGCCATGATTTTATCATCGCTGGTCTTAAGCACAGGATTGATCTCAAATAATGAAGAATCAGATTCTGAATACGCTTTATATAATGCTGCAACAAACTTGGTCATTTCTTTAAAAGCAGTTCCGCTTAAACCTAGGTTAAAAGCGATACGTCTTGCTTGAAAGCCTAACAATCCTGTTGCAGGGTCAATTTCTTCAGTAAAAATTAAATGTGGAGTTTTCTCAGCAACTTCCTCGATATCCATTCCACCCTCGGTAGAATACATAATCATATTTTTTCCTGTAGCTCTGTTTAATAAAACAGACATATAGTATTCTTCCGGCTCGCTATCTCCTGGATAATAAACATCTTCAGCAACAAGCACTTGATGTACTTTTTTTCCTTCTGCTGAAGTTTGCGGAGTTACCAGATTCATCCCGATGATCTCTCCTGCAATTTGTTCAACCTCCTGAAGGTTTTTAGCCAGTTTTACTCCACCGCCTTTTCCTCTACCTCCGGCGTGAACTTGCGCTTTTATCACGTGCCATCCCGTACCGGTTTCTTCTGTAAGTTTTTTTGCAGCCTCAACTGCCTCTGCAGCAGTAGTTGCTACTTTACCGCGCTGTATACGCACTCCAAAACTGCTAAGTATTTCTTTTCCTTGATATTCGTGTAGATTCATAATCAGGCGTTTCTATATATTTGAAATTTGCAGAGCAAAAATAAGTATTTAGCGCAAACCCTGCTAGCAATTTACTTTTGATTTCTAGTTTCAATACCGCATTTTTAAAACCTTTGCGTAGGCTATTAAAAAGACCAACTAAAATCCAATGCGTTTTTTAGCTTTAAAATGTACTTCTCGCTATATTTTTTGACCGAAGCCTGCTTTAAACTAAATTATCTATACTAGATTTGCAGGCTTAAAGTGTATTGATTATGACCAACCAAAACTTACTTGCCATTGCAAAAGAACACGGGAGCCCTGTGTATGTTTATGACGCCGAAAAAATAGAATCGCAATATAAACGTCTTACCGGTGCTTTTAACAAGGTTAAAAACCTGCGCATCAATTATGCAGTTAAGGCCTTGTCTAATCTTGCAGTGCTTCAGTTGATTCACGGTTTTGGTGCCGGGATGGACACGGTAAGTATACAAGAAGTGCGCCTTGCCCTTGCAGCGGGAATCGATCCTTCTAAAATTATGTTTACGCCTAATGGGGTTTCCTTAGACGAACTGGAAGCGGTTGCAAAAATGGGCGTGCAAATCAATATTGACAACCTATCTATCCTGGAGCAATTTGGTACAAAACATCCTAAAACTCCGGTTTGTGTACGCATCAATCCGCACGTGATGGCCGGTGGAAACACAAACATTTCAGTAGGACATATTGATAGTAAATTTGGTATTAGTATTCACCAGATTCCGCATTTGTTGCGTATCGTAAAAAATACCGGAATGAATATCAACGGAATTCACATGCATACCGGTAGTGATATCCTGGATATTGACGTGTTCCTTCACGCTGCAGAAATTCTTTTTGATACAGCCAAAGATTTTAAAGACCTTGAGTTTTTAGACTTTGGTAGTGGTTTTAAGGTCCCTTATAAAGAAGGAGATATTGAAACCAATATCGAAGAGCTTGGTGAGAAATTGAGCAAGCGTTTTAATGCCTTTGAAAAAAACTACGGCAAGCCGCTTACGCTTGTTTTTGAACCCGGAAAGTTTCTTGTGAGTGAAGCAGGAAAATTCCTTGTACAAGTCAATGTGATCAAACAAACGACTTCAACTGTTTTTGCGCAGGTAGATAGTGGCTTTAACCACCTCATTCGCCCTATGTTCTACGGAAGCCGTCACGAGATCACCAATATAAGCAACCCGAAAGGCCGCGAACGCTTTTACTCGGTTGTAGGATATATTTGTGAGACCGATACGTTTGCCACAAACCGAAGAATTGCAGAGATCGCTGAAGGTGATATTCTCGCTTTTAGCAATTCTGGTGCTTATTGTTTCAGTATGGCGAGCAATTACAATTCGCGATATCGTCCGGCAGAAGTCTTATTCCTTGACGGAAAAGCACACCTTATACGCGAGCGCGAAACTTTTGATGATTTGATCAAAAATCAAATCCCTTTGAAGGAAAAGGTAAAGGCCTAAGCATCTTAAGCTTCCGCATAAAAGATCAATCCATTTTTAAACGGATCGTAAAAGGCAAACTCTAAAGTTCCCCAGGGTTTTTCCTCTAGAGAAGTATGGTTGTGAAACACACCCATAAGCTGATATTTTTTGTATAAATTTTCTATGCCCTGTACTTGAATGCGCAGCATAGGACGGTTTTGATCGTGTTCCCATTCGGCTGCATCGTGCCACTGCAAATGCAATGCGATGTTATTCCGTCTAATACCCGCATACCGTGGATTGCGCTCTTCATCAATAAAAATCAGCTCAAAGCCTAACTTTTTGATGTAGAATTCAAGCGCTTCCAATACATCTTTTACGGGCAGTATTGGCGTTATCTGAGCAAGATAATCTGTATTTGATGTACTCATATGCAGCTATTCAATTTGATTGAGAAACACATATTGCTGTTTTAAAT
Organism: Leeuwenhoekiella sp. CH_XMU1409-2; assembly: GCF_037029365.1. Taxonomy (NCBI): domain Bacteria; kingdom Pseudomonadati; phylum Bacteroidota; class Flavobacteriia; order Flavobacteriales; family Flavobacteriaceae; genus Leeuwenhoekiella; species Leeuwenhoekiella sp. CH_XMU1409-2. The sequence continues at coordinate 257,806 of NZ_JAYMEI010000006.1, forward strand.
TAATAGGGTGTTGCCTAGAAAATAAGTAATTTCGTTCTTCAATTTAAAAAACTATACTAAAGTGGTTAAGTTTTGGTTTGCTTCTTTATTAACATTGGTGTTCACAGCGACTTCGCTTAATGCACAGCAAATCGCCGTTTTGCAATATGAAGGCGGTGGCGATTGGTATGCAAACCCAACATCGTTACCCAACCTGGTGCAATTTTGTAATGCCAATATACAAACCGCTATCCAACCCAAAGTCGCCAATGTTACCAGTAAAGACCCTGCAATTATGCAGTATCCCTTTGTACATATGACCGGCCACGGAAATGTGTTTTTTTCTGATGAAGCGCTTCAGAATATGCGCAACTACTTAAACAGTGGTGGTTTTTTACATATTGATGATAATTATGGTATTGATCAATATTTACGTCCGCAATTAAAAAAGTTATTTCCTGAAGAAGAACTCATAGAGCTTCCTGCAGATCATCCTGTTTTTTCAACAGCATTTACCTTCAAAGAAGGACTACCTAAGATACACGAGCACGATGGCAAAAGACCGCAAGCATTTGGCTTGTTTCGCGAAGGACGCCTGGTTATTCTTTACACCTTAGAAAGCGATTTGGGTGATGGCTGGGAAAGCGCAGCCGTACACAACGATCCGCCAGAGGTGCGACAACGCGCCTTACAAATGGGAGCCAATATCATAAAATATGCCTTTGAAAACTGAACAGCTCATTCACGAGAATACTCCTTTTAAAAAGGAAACCTTTCCTTTTGTTTTAGTTTGTGACGGAATAAATAGTCCGGCCAATGCCGGTAGCCTTTTTCGCTTGGCAGATGCTTTGGGAATCGCCCATATTTACTTTTGCAACACTACTATTCAATTTGATAGTACGCGGCTTAAACGCACTGCGCGCTCCAGTGAAAAGCTGGTTCCCTACTCGCCAGATGCAGATGTTATTACAACTCTTCAAGGGCTTAAAGATGAAGGTTACCATCTTATAGGACTCGAGCTCACTACAACCAGTAAACCGCTTGCTTCCTTGAATGAATGCGCATTTAAAAAAATAGCATTAGTTTTAGGCCATGAACGCTACGGAATTTGTAAAGATGTTTTGAATATCTTAGATCATATTACGTACATTCCGATGCACGGAAAAAACAGCAGCATGAACGTTAGTCAGGCCGCAGCAATAGCTGCTTACCAACTCATCAACAACCCCAATAATGGAAAATAAGTCTAAGGTTATTGCCTACGGAATTCTCAGAGCATTGGGAATTTTGGGTGGAATTGTATTTGTGATTTGGTTTTTATACCAAATACAAGCGGTGCTTATTTTTATCTGTATAGCAGCAGTCATTTCTTTGATAGGTCGTCCCGTGGTGAACTTTTTAAAGCACCAGTGTAAATTTGGTGCTGTTGCGGCGGCAATCACCACATTACTTATGGTGATCTGTGTGATCTCAGGTATTTTAGCCTTATTCATTCCCATTTTGATCGATCAAAGCGAACACATAAGCAAGATCAATTTTGAAGAAGTAAAACACAACATCAACCGGCTTAACGTTGAATTCAGCCGTGCGATGGGGGTTGATCAAGTAACCTTAATTGAAGGTTTAAAGCAGTCAGACTTTATCAAAAACTTTGATATTTCGGTAATTCCTACCTTCATCAACAGTATTTTGGGGAACTTTAGTTCGCTGATTGTCGGCTTATTATCGGTAGTTTTCATTTCCTTTTTCCTTTTAAAAGACAGTCATTTACTCTTAGATAGTTTTCTGGTGTTTGCCAACACAGGAGAAGAACGCCGGTTTCGCAGGGTTTTTCACAAAACCAAACAATTGCTTTCACGCTACTTTTTGGGGATCTTACTTCAACTTATGATTCTGTTTACCATTTATGCTATTTTACTGGTAAGCTTTCAAATACCTAATGCTTTTGCCATAGCACTCTTTTGCGCGATGCTTAATGTTGTTCCGTATATTGGTCCGGTTGTGGGTGGCGTGGTTATGATGCTACTCGTGATAAGTGGGAATTTTACAGCAGACTTTCAAGAGGTTATTTTACCTAAAATGATCTACGTGTTCATTGGGTATTGCATCGCACAATTGATCGATAATTTTATCAATCAGCCGCTTATTTTTGGAAGTAGCGTAAAATCGCACCCGCTAGAGATTTTCCTAGTGATCGTAATTGCAGGACTGATTTTCGGAATATTCGGTATGGTGGTCGCCATTCCTGCGTACACTGCGATCAAAGTAATTGCCAAGGAGTTCCTTTCGGAATATAAAATTGTTCAAAAGCTTACAAAAAACCTGTATGACTCTTAATAAAAGCCTTTTAAAACAAGAGGTTATAACCTACACAAGAGCGCATTACAAGGCAGATGTTTCCAAAATACTATTGAGTAAGTCTCCCTTTGAAGACGTAAGCGCTCCAGAACTAGCGCAACAAATCATTGGCTTACAAAAGGCAGAACGCAAACTTCCATCTTGGTTTCAAAAGCCAGAAATTTTATATCCTCCCAAACTTAACCTGGAACAAACTTCATCAGAAGAGACTGCACGTTATAAAGCATCCTTGTTTTCCGGCTCAAGTGCTATTGACCTCACGGGCGGTTTAGGAATCGATACCTATTTTCTAAGCACTGTTTTTGACGAGGTCATACATTGCGAAATGAATGCCGAATTGAGCGAACTCGCACAACACAATTTTGAAGTTCTAGGTGCTAAGAACATCAAAACCATCAATCAAAATAGCATAGACTTCATCAAGAATACTGTCGGCAATTTTGATTTGATCTATTGCGATCCTTCCCGAAGAAATGAGGTTAAGGGAAAAGTTTTTATGCTGAAGGATTGCGAACCCAATATTCCTGAGCATCTTGATTTCCTATTAGATCAAGCCATGTTTCTTGTGATTAAAACCAGTCCGTTATTAGATATTGCTGCAGGTTTACGCGAACTGAAAAATGTAATTCAAATTCACTGCGTAGCGGTAAAAAACGAAGTTAAAGAATTGCTTTGGGTGCTTTCTAATGAAACACAACCGGATATTGAATTGATCGCTGTAAACTTAACTAGTGCGTTTGATCTTCCGGTTTCAATTGAAGGCTTCGATTTGCAAACCGCCGAAGCGACCTACGACTCACCTTCAAACTATTTATACGAACCCAACGCGGCACTGCTAAAACTAGGTTGCTTTAACTGGATCTCATCACATTATAAGCTTGATAAACTAGCACCCAACACCCATTTGTATACTTCAACTGAAAGAATCGAATTTCCGGGCAGGTGTTTTAAAATCAATGCGGTTCATCCGTATTCAAAAAAGAATATTGCTAAATTCTTAAAAGGGAAAAAAGCCAACATCACCACACGGAATTTTAAAGAATCAGTTGCTAGTTTACGAGCCAAATTCAAAGTAAAAAGCGGCGGTGATTTATACCTCTTCTTTACAACGCTTGAAGATAGCACCACTGTTATGCTGGAGTGTGAAAAAATCTAAGCGTAGCTGTACGAATCTTTAAAAATGTTGAAGGCTGTATGTGCACCGTCTACAGCTTGCTGTTGCTCTTCTTTGGTATAGGTCTGTGATTCAACCGCTTGAGTAAAAGCTTTCCAACGCTGCATTACTTCAGGTGCTGATTTCCCAAAGAAATGATGCTGTTCAATGTCTTCTAAATGCGTACAGGCTTCGAGATTCTTCCTAATGAGCAAACCGCCCATCATTGAACCTTCAACTACATAAATCAATCCCAAAAGGAACGCAGCAGAATAGGAATCTTTTACTGGATCAACTTGTGGAATTTCAGCATTAAGTCTTTTTAGATCTTCAGCTAATGCACTGCTTTTAGCTTTATCTGCAAAAGGCTTTAATTCCGTAGTTAAAATAGATGCATTTGAGGCCAACAACGCATCGATTCTTGCGTAAGCCAGGTAATTTTGTTGAAGCAGCCTTTTATAGGTTTCTCGATCAATACTATGATCTAAAATGTATTTAGCAAGATTATCTTCTTCAGTCTTCTTGTGTAGGGTCTCGGTCTGCTTCTTTAAGTGTTTTAAAATCATATCCTGATTTAAGGCGTTTAAGGTCTTCTTGAATTTTGAGCATTCCCTCGCGATGAGACATATTTTCTCTGGAAAAATTCTCTAGAAATACTTCAATGTCTCGTACCAGTTTTTTACTCTCTACGATTTTCTTACGCACCGGATGCATCATCGGACCATTTTTTGAAATCGCATTCAAATACGGCTCCAAACGCTGATGTAATTTGCTTATGTTTTTCTTCAGCATATAACCCGAAGCACCATTCAAAATAGTGTCTGCCGCGAGTTCCTCGTCGTTGATCGTTCCTGTAATGAACAAAAAGGTTACTGAAGGTGTCAAGCGTTGCGCTACCTCCAAAATCTCGAGCCCTGAACTTGTAGGTAAATTATAATCTGAAATGATCAAATCTGGCGGATTCTTAATAAGATTCAACCTGAAGTCTGTAACATTATTACATACGGTCAACTCGGCATTTTCGGCAACTTTAGAGATCTCCCGCCTGATCAGGGTAACATCGGCCGGGTTATCTTCAACCATTAATATTTTTAATTCTTCTTTGATCATCTTATTTGTTATAAACAATCCAATAATTAATTAAAGCAGGTAATGCTTTGGACAATTCGGGGTACGTGCGGGGTTTCTCCATAAAACTGTTAGCCCCTAATTCGTAGGCTTTTTCTATCTCATCTTTTCTATCAGAAGAACTCATCATCACAACCGGTATAGCTTGAAATTCTTCTTTTTTTCTAAATCTTTTTAATATCTCTAGTCCGCTTAATTTTGGGACTTTTATATCTAACAAAATCAATTTGGGAAGGTGACTCCTAAAGGTTTCAGACTCTACATAAGCCATCGCCTCCTGGCCGTCTGTGATATGTTTAATGGCAAATTCAGGAATACTTTTTTTAAAGATCCTGTTCATCAAGACAATATCGGTGTTATTATCTTCTATTGATAAAATGTAATCACTGTTCACAGCTCTCGATTTAAGATTCCAAATTAAACAAAAAAGTGCTTCCTACTCCTACTTCACTTTTTACTTTAATGCTCCCGTTATGCTTCTTCACAATACGCTTGGCAATAGTTAATCCAATTCCCGAACCTTCATAGGCATCACTCACGAGACGATTGAATAATTTGAAAATGCGTTTTTCGTGTATTTGGTCAAAACCAATCCCGTTATCTTTTACAAAATAATAGCCTTTACCGTCTTCTTGCATATACCCGATTTCGACCGATGGATTTTCAGCATCTTGGGTATATTTCAAAGCGTTAGTAAGCAAGTTTTGAACGACCTGTGCAACCATTTTTTGATCTCCATAGGCCTTAGGCATTTCTTCCTGAACCTTGATCTTGATCGCCGGATACTCTTGTTTAACCGCGAGCAGTTTAAGCACGTCGTCTACCACCTTATTCATAGAAAATGAATCTTTATGCATCGCGGCCTGAGAAACCAGAGAAAATGCCAGAATATCATCTATGAGTCGGTTCATTTGCGTAGCAGAATCGATAATAGTTTCTATGGAAGACTGACCGAACTCATCGAGCTTATCGAAATAATCTTCCTTGATGATTTGCGCAAAACCATCAACTCCGCGCAACGGCGCTCGCAAATCGTGCGCAACACTATAACTGAAGGTTTCCAGATCTTCATAGGCCACTTTAAGCAGGTTATGAAGCTCCTTTATTTCATCATACTTCTCGAGAATGATCTCTGATATATCTTGCTTTAGCGCTTCTGCAGCGGTAATCTCATATTCTTGCCAGGGTGCCGATTTACCTTCCTGCTGCACAGACCAAGCTTCAAAAGATTTTCTAGGCGTAAGTCGCTCGTCTTTATTTACCAAAACCTTTTTATCGGGGTTTCCCGCCCAGGTTACCGTTTTTACCTTTTCCGGTTTGAACCAGAGTAAAGCATCCTTTTTGGTATTTGACAAGAACAAGCATAAAACTCCGGAAGCTTTTTCCTGCAAAGCGGTCATTTCTGGCAATTCTTCAATTAGTTGCGTGGTCACAAAATCATCTGTAGCACGCTCTTGTAATGCTACGATAAGCGCCTTAATATCTTTCTTTTTTGGGGTTGCACCTACACGTTTAAGTTTCCCATCAATGAACACTGCAGCTCCGGCTGCTTCTGTAAGCGAAAGCATCGTTGCCTCACCTTGCGTCAATCCCTTGTGTATATCCCAGTCTTTGGTAATTTTCTCAATAAGCTTGCTGCGTAAGTTAGCGGCTTTGTTGATCTTTTTAAGCCAAGTATTCGACTCCATCAACACCAACTGACTTGAAAAAACTTGTGTAATGAATTTACAGGATTGGCGCTGGTAATAATTTACAAACTTGGGACTGTAGTGATGACAGGCGATCAAACCCCACAACGTCCCTTTAGAAATAATCGCAGCCGTGAGCGAAGCCCCAACCTTCATATTTTCTAAATATTCAATATGAATTGGTGAAGAAGCTCTGGTCTCACTTATCGATAAATCGATAGGATTGTCTTGTTCTTTTCCTCCAAAGGCCTGTATCGCCACCGGTTCGCTTTTCACATCGGCAATGATGCGCACGCCTTGTCTTAAAAATAATTTGCGCGCCTGCTGCGGAATGTCAGATGCGGGATACCTTAATCCTAACCATTCTTCCAGATTAGACGCTCGTGCTTCTGAAACCACGATCCCATCCCAGTTTTCATCAAAACGATAGATCATCACCCGATCATAACCAAAAAACTCTTTGATCAAGGTTGCGGTTACATCACACATCTCCTGCTCATCAGTAGCAGCATTAAGCTGAGCTACAATTTCTGAAAGTTGATTTTGGTAATTATATGGATCTCCGGAATCTTGCAGTGGCTCAAACTCTAAAACCAAATTCCCCTCATTAATATGAGAAAGCAAAACATATACCTCATCCTTCAGTTTTAGCTGAATGGGTATAGATTTTTTTCCTGAAGTGGCTTTTAAAACTTCTTGATTGATCGTCTCAGAAAGCAAGTCTTTCAACGAACTTCCGAGTATATCTTCAGCAGATTTATCAAAAAGTGCTGAGATATTATCACTGCAATAGGTAATGATATGACTTGAAGCATCACAGGCTACTAAAAAACCGTGATGCTGTATTTTACCAAGAATATGTATAGGTTCTTTATCGCAATTTGTAAGAGATACTTCTTTTGGATATAAGGACTTAGGGCCTTGCGTCATGAATTAGCGTTTAATTTTAAAATAGAACGTACTCCCTTGGCCAAACTCAGAGTCTACCCAAATTTTCCCTTCGTGTAGTTTCACGATCTTTTTACAATGCGCCAGTCCAACCCCGGTACCTTCATATTTCTCTTCGGTAGGAACGCGACCAAAAATCTTGAAGATCGCCTCTAGATCATCTTCTTTGATCCCGATCCCGTTGTCTGCAATTGCAAATGTTTGATACTCTTCATCAGCAAATGTTGAAATTCGAATACTAGGATTGGTATCTTTCTTTCGATATTTTAAAGCATTACTGATCAAATTCTGAAACAACAAACGCAATTCGGTCTCATAGGCCATCAATTGTGGCATTTTGCTTACCGTAACAGTTGCATTAGCCTCACGAATGCTTCGGTTTAAATCATATTTTACCACCTCGAGCAACTCTCCTACATCAACTTTGGTTTTCTTAAGGTCTTCACCTATTCGACTATGTTCTAACAGTGCTTTAATCTGCTCTGCCATTCGCCCGGAAGCTTCGTGAATATAACCTAGATATTCTTTACCTTTTTCACTCAATTCACTACTGAATTTCTTCGAAAGAAAATCACTACTGAATCTAATCGTCGAAAGCGGTTCTTGAAGGTCATGCGAACAAATCGAAACAAATTGTTCTAGATCTGTATTGATGCGTTCTAGGTCTTCTTTTTGCTTTTGTAACTCTTGTTGCGCATTTTTAAGATCGGTGATCTCCATCAGCGTGCAGCGCCATTGGGTGGTATCTTTCGCAGAAGTTGTGGTCATCAACTCTGCATTAAACAATACATCTACTTTATCTCCATCAACACATTCCAACATCAATTCTTCATTGGCGATACTACCCGATTTTTCGAGTTCGTCTAACAAAGCAATTGCTTTAACCTTCGTACGCTTCGGATAAAACTCAAAGATAGATTTACCAATAATTTCATTTTTCTCTTTGAAGCCCAAAGTCTCTACGAAAAGCTTATTGCACTCAGAGATCAGACCAGTATGCGAATTGATCGTAACGTGCATTACTGGATCATCCTCATAAAAAGCTTTGAATTTCTCTTCACTTCTACGCAGGCGCTCTTGCGATTGCTCTACTTTATGAATATCAATAAATGTGATCACCACACCATCTATCGTATCTTGTGAAGTATGAAAGGGCGAGATGCGCTGCAAGAAATAGCGCCCTGATTTACTTTTAATGCGTTTTTCAAAAACCTGCCCGGTTTCCATCACAGTTCTTGAATTGTCTACAATTGTTTTGCGTTTACGAATACCAAAATTCGCCACAAAATTCTCAATTGATCTCCCAATATCTTGCTTTACCAGGTGAAAATGCTCTCGAATCGCAGGCGTGAATTTTCTAATGATCAAGTTGCGGTCTAAGAAAACCGTCCCTATACGAGTGCTGTCAAGCAAGTTATCCATATCTGCATTGAGCATTGCAAGATCTTCCATCTTTTCGATATGCTCTGCATTTACGGTATGCAACTCCTCATTTACACTTTGCAACTCTTCATTGGTACTTTGCAACTCTTCGTTTGAGGCAAGTAATTCTTCATTAGAAGCCTGTAATTCTTCATTACTGGTTTCTGCCTCTTCAAGGGCATTGCTCAGTTCGTACTGCGTTTCTTTAAGCTCTTCTTCAAGATCTTTAATACGCTCCTGAGAGGATTTATGTATATCTGCACGCTCTACAATAAGCGCTCTGTTATCTTCTTTATTTTGCTCAATGAGCGTTACAATAAAATGGAAATCCCCTTCGGTAGTACCATTTTTAATGGGTTTAATCAAAACATCAAGTCGCGACTGCAACTCTTCTGCATCGTTAAAAACCTCAACATCTTTATACAGAATTTGACTGCGTTTGCGTCTGGCTTTATTAACGGTATTTTTAATGGGGCCTACCAACTCTTTAGGAAGCATTTCCATAAGATTTGTGGTGAAACCTTCTTCTGGCAACTGAGCATACTTTTTAAAGGCACCCATCGCCTCTAAAATTTGAAAATCTTCATCAATATAAACGCTTGCTGCGCCATATTGCTGAATTATTGCTTTACTTATTTCTTCTTTAAGTCGGCTGGTATTACTGTAATTTTGCACGGCTCCTTTCTTGGCGCTATTGGCGCTTCTTTTAAATGTTTGACGCTCTGCGGTTGAATTTAAAATTTCGGTTTTCAAGCGGTCTGAGCTTTCTATATTTCGGTAAATATTCCATTTGCGATTGACCTCTTCAAAATTATCTTTATGCACTCCTAAAGATTCACTAGAGCCCAAGGTTAAGATTCCGTCTTGCTTCAGCGCATAATGAAGTAAATGAATTACCTTAGATTGTACATCGTTTTGAAGATAGATCAATAGATTACGACACATCACCATATCCATATTTTTGAACGGTGGATCGTTAGTAATGTCGTGATTTGAAAAAATGATGCACTTGCGCAAATTATCTTTAACGATAAAATTCTCTGACTGCTTTCTAAAATATTTACGCAAACGCTCAGAAGACAGGTCGCTCAAAACATTTTCAGAATAGGTACCTCTTCCTGCAATATCCAAGTGATCTTGTGAAATATCTGTTGCAAAGATCTTAAGTGAAATGTCTTTTTTCTGCTTTTCTATTTCATCTAAAAATAAAATCCCCAGCGAATAAGGCTCTTCACCTGTGCTGCAACCTACATCCCAAATTTTAATGATATCGCCATCCTCTTTTGAAGCGATAATTTCTGAAATGACCTCACTTTGCAAAAGTTCCCAAACTTTAAAATCCCTAAAAAATTTGGTTACCCCAATTAAAAACTCCTTATAAAGAATTTGAACCTCCTCTTTGTGTGCTTTTAAATACTCATAATACCCTTCAAGCGAGTCCAATTTTAAAACACGTACTCTCCTACCAATGCGTCTCAACAACGTTGGACGCTTGTATAAACTGAAATCAAGCGCCGTATTTGTTTTTAAAACCGTTAAAATGTCTTTTAACAATTGCTCATCATACTGATATAATTCGGCATCAAAACCTATACTGCTCTGCGCTTCAAAATAATTAGACAATTCATCGCTTATACGCTCTACAGGAACAATATAGTCTGCCAGTCCCGTTTTTATGGCATTACGCGGCATCCCGTCAAACTTCGCCTGATCGGGCTGCTGTACCATAACCACGCCTCCTTTTTCTTTTATTGCACGAATACCTCTCGATCCATCGCTACCCGTACCGCTTAGAATAATGCCTGCGCAATGTTCTTTACCGTGATTAGCAAGGGACTCAAAAAACAAATCTATGGGGAGGTTAAGCGTTTTATCCTTAGGCTTCTCAAGAAGTTTAAACTTACCGTCTTCGATCACCAAATTGTTTGTAGGTGGAATGAGGTAAATACAATTTGCTTTGATCTCTCCTCCATTTTCAATTACCTCGATAGGGATTTTGGTGTTTTTCCTAAGAAGCTCAGCCATAAGGCTTTTATGATCAGGAGAAAGATGTTGAACTACGATATAACTATACAAAGACGCCGTAGGAACATTATCAAAAAAATCGTTAAGAGCTTGAAGACCACCGGCACTTGCTCCGATTCCTACAATGACATGAGTGGCTTTGTTTGTCTTTGAGTTTGTAGTCACACAGTTAAATTAAGGGTTAGTAGATTGTCAATATATTATTCAAAATAATACACATTTGCTGACATTCTCAAAAATAAAGTTTTTACCCCAATTATCACAACCAATTGTTAATGTTTAAGATTTTATTAAGAAGATTATTATTAAAAATAATACCATGTATTAATACTTTCAAAATAAAAAACCTTAAAAAACTCTTTTAGAGCCTTTTAAGGTTATCATTATTTTTTTAAAACGAAAGTAAAAACGCCAGCTAAAAGTGTTTAGAACTGGTAAACCGCAGCATTGATGTTCATTCCCGCTCCTACCGAAGCAAAAATTACCAGATCACCTTCTTCGATTTTATGGTCGGCTACCTTATTCTTCAAAATTAGGTCTAACAAGGTAGGAACTGTAGCTACCGATGAATTTCCTAGCCACGAAATGATCATAGGCATAACATCATCAGGTGCTTCTTCATAACCATACAACTTGTACAAGCGGTCTACGATGGCGTCATCCATCTTACCATTAGCCTGATGAATCAAAATCTTTTTTACATCGCTTATGTCAACTCCCGCTTTATCAATGCAAGCCTTAATAGAAAGCGGTACTGTTTCTAGCGCATATTGGTATAGCCTGCGCCCATTCATTTTGAGATAAAGATCTTTTTTATTCTCTTCAGTGATGTTATACGAGCAACCCATCGTGAGCATTTCTGCATAGCGATAGGTATCTGAACGCGTTTTATGAGCTAGAATTCCGGTTCTGGTATCTTGCTCCCTACTTTCTAAAATTGTCGCTCCGGCTCCATCTGCATAGATCATACTATCACGGTCGTGTATATCAATAACCCGAGAAAGCGTTTCTGTACCAATTACAAGGATCTTTTTGGCATCTCCAGATTTGATATAATAATCAGCCTGAATCATCCCTTGTAACCATCCCGGACATCCGAAGGGTACGTCGTAGGCGACACACTCCGGATTCTTAATTTTCAGTTTGTGTTTTACACGCGCGGCAAGTGCAGGTACCATATCACTTCGGTTTGAGCCATGCTTTACATCTCCAAAGTTATGCGCGACAATAATATAGTCTAAAGTCTCCGCATCTAATTGCGCATCTGCGATAGCTTCTTTAGCCGCAAAATAAGCGATATCTGAAGCTACCAAATCATCAGCGACATAACGACGCTCTTCGATCGTGGTAATTTCTTGAAACTTATCAACCACATATTGGTTGTCTTTAGAGATGGGGTTACCACTTGATTCATAAAACTCAAAGTCTAAGAAATCGCTGTTGCTCACCTTTTTCTTGGGTAAATAAATTCCTGTTCCTGTAATTACACTGTATGTTGTCATAGTTCGCGTTGCAGTTGGGGTTTGCTGTATATTTTTGATTTTCTAAATCGTTCTTTCTATCCTAATGCGGGTAAAATACAATCTTATTTCGTAATTCAAAGCTTTTTATAATATGTTATTACAAAAGTCAATATATCCTCATTCACTTTAAAATACTGAAAACCAAATCGATGAACCTCACTTCAACCGTACTTAAACAGGCCAAAGCTCTAACACTGATGCTCTTAGTAAACTACCTCAGGGAAAGCCTGTCTGTATTCTAAGGTTTGTGCAAATTTTTATGCTGCAAATTTAAAGGTTTCCACATATGGTGTTTGCCTT